>JAYVKQ010000347.1:0-15745 GCA_043768285.1 Saprospiraceae bacterium
CGATTTCAATCGCCCTTCCGATGCCACCCAAAAGTCTCAGATTTTTGATATATTATTCATCCGAATTTATAAAATTCACTTTGCCACTTTCAATATCATAGATACCCGCCACGATGGTCAATTCGCCACTTTCGACCTTACCCCTCAGTATTGCGCTCGTATTTTTTACTTTTGCCAATAGTAATAAAAGGTGTTCGCGGGTGACTAAGGTGATTAATTCGTCCTTTCGCCATCGTTTCCAATAGGGGTCGCGTTTGATATTGTCTAAGGCAGGGCGAATATGGTAATTAATTGCCGCAAAATTGCCTGTATTGTTCATATCTATGGCGGCTTCGATGTAAGGGTCTTTGGATTGTACCAAAATGACAAGCACTTTGCTACCAATTTCGCGTGCTGCGTGTTCCATTGCGCCCAAATTTTCTAAAGTCGCAATGCTGGCGGGTGCGCGCAACACGTAAATATCACCCAAGCCTTGATTAAAAATCAATTCAGGAGATACCCGCGAATCGGGACTACACAGAACAATAGCGGGGGGATATGCGTTATTCTTACCCAGATAATAGGTTTGGTCTTTCAAACGATATTGCTTCAAACCACCCGTTTGAAAACGTTTGTTGCCATCTACCAAGCGTTGCAAGGCTTGCGCAGGTGTCATTTTACGCAAATCATCTTTTTTGATAACATCGGCAGAAAAGTTGCAACTTTGTAGCAACCATATAGTAAAAAAAAGGATTGCGCTACTAAAGGGGGATGTGTGTCTCATATGTCTTTTTTTTTTATTTTTAAAAGTAGGTTCATTGAAATTTTGCGAACAGTGCAACGGAACGCTGTTCCGTTGTGCGAGGTCATCCACAACGCAACAGCGTTCGGTTGCACTGTTCGCAAAATTTTCAATGAACTAAAAAGTAGTGAACTCATATTTATGCAAAAAAACAAGATTTATACTACATTTGAAAATCTTTCGCACATTTCAACGTTTTATACTAAAAATAAATTTTGTTAGTACCTTGCACGTAATTGATAGGACTGATTTTTGATATATAACACAAAATTCTCATTACGATGAAAAAAATATTTATAACGCTCTGTTTTTCAATGATTTATCTCGCCCAAAGTCAAGCGGCGGTGATTTTGCTTCCCATGGATTTGAAGCAAAAAGAACATCTAAAAGCCTATGGCATCACCTATTGGATTTTGGCAAAAGGTGTAGAAGCACATTGGCTTTTAAACTATCGCGGTGGCAGTTTTGCCTTCCCTCATACTGTTGGCTATGAGAAAGAATGTAAAACGCGCAATGTGAGCTATGAGGTCATATCAGATGCCGCTTTTGCAGAAATCCAAAGGGAAATACAAAACCCTGAAGCGAATATGGACGATATGAAGCTCGAAGTTGCGCCCAAAATCGCCGTCTATTCGCCCGATATGGACATGAAAGGGAAAAAAGTACAACCCTGGGACGATGCCGTTACGATGGTATTAGCCTATGCAGAAATTCCCTTCGAGGTCGTATATGACAAAGAGGTGATTGATAATAAGTTGGCTTTATACGATTGGCTACATTTGCATCACGAGGATTTTACGGGTCAATATGGTAAATTTTATCGCAACTATGGCTATCAGCCGTGGTATAAAGAGAACCAACGGAAATCCGAGGAATTATCGCGCTCATTGGGCTTTGCGAAGGTATCCCAATGCAAATTGGCGGTTGTAAAAAGGATTAAAGAATTTGTGGCAGGTGGCGGATTTATGTTCGCAATGTGCTCAGCCACAGATAGTTATGATATTGCGTTGGCTGCCGAAGGCGTTGATATATGCGCCCAAATGTACGATGGTGACCCCGCCGACCCTAACGCGCAAGAGAAATTGGATTTTTCAAAAACCTTTGCGTTCAAGGATTTTCAGTTGGTGCGCGACCCGTTGGAGTACGAGTTTTCAACGATTGACAACAACTATGGTCGTCCGCAAAATCCTGAAACGGATTATTTTAGCTTGTTCGATTTTTCAGCAAAATATGACCCTGTGCCAACCATGCTCACCCAAAACCATACAAAAACAGTGAAGGGTTTTATGGGTCAAAGCACCGCGTTCACAAAGCAATTTATCAAACCCGATGTGTTGATATTGGGTGAAACCAAGCCGTACCATGAAGTGCGCTATATACATGGCGTTGTGGGTCAAGGTTTTTTCACCTTCTATGGTGGTCACGACCCCGAAGATTATCGCCACTTTGTAGAAGACCCCGAGACGGATTTGAGCCTACACCCCAATTCGCCCGGCTACCGTTTGATTTTGAATAATATTCTTTTCCCTGCGGCAAAGAAGAAAAATAGGAAAACATAATTAGTGGATAATGGATAATGGATAATGGATAATGTGCCTAAAATTAATGAATATTATCATTTACCCACAGAAAAAGCCTTGAATGTTCAATTGAACTTCAAGGCTTTTGTACTTTTACATCTCATTTTATTCATTATCCATTATCCATTAGAAAAATATGGCATTTAAAATATATACCAAAACAGGTGATACGGGCGAAACAAGCCTATTCGGTGGCGCAAGAGTACCCAAAAGCCATTTGCGCGTAGAGGCATATGGTACTGTTGATGAACTCAATGCTCATATCGGTTTACTGCGCGATGTGATAAGCAATGACCAATATCGTGATATTTTGAAAGCCATTCAAGACCGCCTTTTCACGATTGGGTCAGTGTTGGCATCTGACCCTTCCAAAAATATGATGACACCCGATGTGCGCGAAGAAGATATTCAAATGCTTGAAAATCAAATAGATATAATGGAAGAAGTACTGCCTGTTTTGAAAAATTTTATTCTTTCAGGTGGGCATACGACTGTTTCCTATTGCAATATTGCACGTACTATTTGCCGTAGGGCGGAGCGTTGCGTCATTGCTTTGGATAGGGCTGAGCGCAAACGCAAAACGCATGGCATTGACCCCCTCAGTATTCAATACCTTAATCGCTTATCGGATTATCTTTTTGTATTGGGTAGAAAGGTCGGGCAGGATTTAGGCGTAGAAGAAATAAAATGGATAGCGCGATAATAATGGACAGGATAACTGGATTTTATTTATTTATAGGTTATTGGAGATATTGGGGTTTTTCATTTTCTACTTTACAGTTGTGGAAAGATTTAGGGTAAAATTTCTCAAAAAACTTACCCTAAATCTGTGGCATGAGAAAAAAAATGTCAACTACTTTTCTGGGCATATGAAAAATCCCGACTTTTGCCATACAAAATTGGGATTTCCCTATACTTATGTTACATCATTATCTAAAACAAATCGTCATATTGCCCATTCGGTTTTACCGTTATTTCATTTCGCCGTGGTTAGGTGCGAGTAAATGTCGGTACAATCCTACGTGCTCGCAATACATGATAGATGCCATTATGGAGTGGGGCATACTGCGGGGATTGCTGATGGGCTTGATGCGCATTGGGCGTTGCCACCCGTGGTCGAAGCACCAACACTTAGACCCTGTGCCTAAGCGTGAAAAATTGGATTAAAGCCGCGTTTCTATGTAATAAGGCAGCATTTTACGCCACGTATCCCAGTCGTGTGGCATATCATTACCCCAAATATCTAATTCGTGGTTAATATCTTTCATCGCTAATTTGACCGCAAAACGGCGGGTTAATTCTGGCTTTTCGTAAGCACCGCTACCTGCCGAAATCAAGATTTTATGCGCGTTTTTTATGCGATTTAAGTACCAATCGTCATTCAAATCGGGCAAATAATGCTCTGGTGAGTTGAAATATACATCATCGTCGAAATAGCCATCCGTGTAGGCAGTTAGGTCGTAGCAACCACTCATGGCAATAACACCATCAATAAGGTCAGGGCGTTTTAGGAATAAATTCATAGAATGAAGCGCACCAAAACTTGCCCCAGCGATGATAACTGGCGTATCCAAACTCGTGGCATTGCGCACATAAGGTATCACCTCGTTGAATACGTATTCGTTGAACTGCTGGTGGCGAATGGCTTTATGACGTGGGTGCATATCATTATTCAACCAACTTTCCATATTGATGCTGTTGATACTGAATACTTTAACTTTCCCTTCATCAATATACTTTCTGATACTATCGATGAGCATAAAACGCTCATATTCCAAATAGTCTGCCGCCGCCGTAGGCACTAAAAGTAATGCTTTACCATAATGCCCATATGTCGCAATCTCCATGTGCTTGTTCAATCGCGGGCTGTACCAACCATCAATAAATCGTTGCATATTTTTTTTAGTTTTATTTTGTTGAATTTTCACAAATATAGGGCGTACAACATTTTAAAAGTAATTTTTTTTTTTGAAACCTTACATAAATTTAATTTAACCACAGATGACACTAATTAAACGAGATTTGAACTGATTTTTTACGATGCGTCTAAACTTAAATCAGTGTTAAATCAGTAATATCAGTGTCATCTGTGGTTAAATTAATTTTATGGAGGGTTTCAATTTTTTTTATAAATTGAAATAAGTAACGAGACAGGGATAAATAATTTGGTAAAATGTACCGTTGAATTCGACAGGCTGACAAAAATAAACCCCGAATTTTCCTTGTTGGATAATTCGGGGTGATGTAAGGGAGGTTTGGATATATCAAATGATTATCAGTTATCCATTGATTTATAGTTGGATTTTACCTATTTCTGTTACTTTCCCAACTTCTACCTTCACATTATCCATCGTTTTGCCTGTGCAGCCACCGCCTTCCGTGCTGATAGCTACTTTGTAAGAGCCAACATTCAAGCCTTGTAAAACGAAACGACCTGTTGAAGAAGGGTAGGCTGATGTCAAAGTATCAGTACCACTGATGGCATAAACGACTGATTTGCAAGTAGTTGCAGCACTTATTTCGCCGCGAATACTGCCATCGTTGGCATCTGTAATCAAGCGTAAAACGGGTTTCATTTTGTACTCACTGCCCTTTTTAATTTCTTTAACTGATTTGGCAGCGTCAAAATCTAAGGTCACTTTGTAAGAAACACCCGCCAAAAGTTTTTTCTCAAATTTTAATTTCAAACCTGATTTATCGCTACTTGGTATGCTCAATGTAAAGATTTTACCATCCACTTTGACGGAATTATTATCGCCCAAAAGCAAGCGAATTTCAGAAATATCGCCCAATGGCAAATTTGTAGCACCCAAAACGGTGTCCACGCCATTATTCAATTTTAATACGTTATAAATGCCTTTTGTTATAGCCAAAGGTTGCCAACCGCTACTACTGGCTGTATCCTTATTAACGTGTACTTCTGCGCCGATAACATCAATATTCACTTCTTCAAACATGGCAGGACCATCTGTTAAGCGCAATTCGAGGCGTGGTTCAGCACTGCTGCTGTCTTTTTTGCAAGATAAAAATGCCACAATACTGACGACACATAAAGCCAAAATAAGTTTTTTCATTAAAAATCTGTTTTTAGTTAAAAAATAAAATGCTCTTGGAGGATAGACACGTTAAGTCTCTAAAATGCGTGCCGAATGAGCGTTATTATTAAAAATATGACAATTCTCCGATTAACACTTTTCTTGCTAAATAGTGTTTGTGATAGGAAAAACTTAAAATATGTGAATGATTAATGCGTTTTTACAATAATTATGGAGAAAAATCTACTTTTGTCAAGTTTTTTAAATTCTGTGTAAACTATAAAAATATTTATTTTGCATCATCATCTCGTCAATTTATTTCAATCAAATAATAAGTGAAAAATTTAGCAAAAATACTGAGGGGTATCAAAACCATTGCTATACAAGGCAATACGGATATAAATATTTCTAAAATTATATTCGATAGTCGCAAAGCCGACAAAGATTGCCTATTCGTAGCCGTGAAAGGAACGCAAATAGATGGGCATATTTATATCCCGCAAGTTATTGAAAAAGGCGCAATAGCTATTATTTGTGAGGTTTTGCCTCAAAATATGGAGGAACGACATCCCGATACAATCGGGACTGAGGGGGGGATAACATTTATCCAAGTAGCCGATACCGCAATGGTTTTGGGACTAATCGCTGCCCATTTCTACGACAATCCTTCTGAAAAACTAAAACTCGTGGGCGTAACGGGTACAAACGGCAAAACTACTACTGCCACCTTATTATATGACCTGTTTACGGGTCTGGGCTACAAATGCGGCTTAATATCTACGGTGGAATATCGTATCGCTGGTACTATATTGCCTTCGACACATACTACACCTGACCAAATCGCGCTCAATAATCTGATGAAGGATATGGTAAACGAGGGTTGTGAATATGCTTTCATGGAAGTTTCGAGCCATGCAATTCATCAAAATCGGGTGTCGGGTTTGCATTTTGTGGGCGGCATATTTTCTAATATTACGCATGACCATTTGGACTATCACAAAACCTTTGACGAATATATCAAAGCCAAAAAGAAATTTTTTGATGATTTACCTAAAGAAGCTTTTGCTTTGACCAATAATGATGATAAAAATGGAACTGTGATGTTGCAAAACACAAAAGCAACGAAATATAGTTACGCGCTTAAAAAAATGGCAAATTACCGCGCGAAAATCATTGATAATGGCATCTTAGGTCTGCAACTCAACCTTGATGGGCATGAATTTCACGCCCGTATGATAGGTGAATTTAATGCTTATAATCTATTGGCTGTTTATTCGGCAGCCGTTCTTTTAGGCGCAGATGAGATGGAAGTTTTGACCATTTTGAGTAATCTGAAAGGTGCAGAGGGGCGTTTCGACTATGTGCATGACCCCAAGCGCGATATAGTAGGCATCGTAGATTATGCCCACACGCCCGATGCTTTGGAAAATGTTCTAGAAACGATACACATATTGCGCAAAGAAGGGCAACGCATTATTACACTCACGGGTGCGGGTGGTGATAGAGACCCCGCTAAACGCCGATTTATGGGCAAAATCGCAGCTAATATGAGCGATTTATTCATCATCACGTCCGATAACCCGCGTACCGAAGACCCCCTCAGTATTATTACCCATATCAAAGCCGACTTGACCACCGAGCAAATGATAAAAGTATTGGAAATACCTGACCGCCGCCAAGCCATCAAAACCGCAGTGGCACTGGCGCAAAAAGGCGATATTATCCTGTTGGCAGGAAAAGGGCATGAAAAATATCAAGATATCAATGGCGTGAAGCACCCTTTTGATGATAAACAGATATTAGTTGAACTATTGGGGTGATATTTTTTGAAAATAAAATCTGAAAATACAAATATACGAGGATATTAAGGAACGAGACAGGATAGTAAAGATGCTAAGGGGTAGTCATTTTTATTACCAGATATGTAATTATTATTGTCTCGTTCCTTAGCATCTTTTTATCTGTAACATCTTAATTTTAATCTACATTCGCACCACCTATATAGCTTTTCTCTTTAATAAATGGTGATACAAACATAAATACTACCGCCGTTGCAGCACATATACCAGTGAACAACCAATAAAAATCAGCCCCTTGAAATTGTGAAAAGAAACCGCCAGATTTTATATTATTTTGAATGACAGAAACCAGAACATTTCCAATAGTAACGGTCAATAAATAACACGCCATGATGGTAGATTTCATAGATGGTGGGGCTTGCGTGTAAGCATATTCTAAGCCTGTACCATAAACCAAAACTTCACCCGCCGTCAATATAATGAAAGCTAAAATTTGCCATTTAATATTTGGTGTTTCACCTGCATCTATCCACCCTTGAATGATAGCGATAACGACAAAAGAAAGTGCAGTAAGTACCAGTCCCGTCCCAATTCTGCGCAATGGTGTCGTCTTTAACCCCATTTTTTCAATTGCAGGGAATATAACAGATGTGAAAAGCGGAATAAATAATAGAATAAAACCTGCATTAACAAACGAAATTTGTTCCGCTTGCCAAGTAATACCCATAAAGCTCAAGTCCATTTTAGTGGCTTGAACGACCCATTCTGATTGATTTTGGTCCCATAATGCCCAGAAAAAAGGTATGAATGCGAATACAGATAGAACACGCCAAACTGAGCGAATACCTTCAATCGCTTCTGTCCCATATTCTTTTGATGCGCTGACAAAACCACCATTAAATAAAGCATATAAGTTGATACCAATAAAATTACCAGGTTTAGCGAACCAATTTTTCTTGAAAACTAAAGCTAACACTAATGTCAGAACACCCCATGCACCCAATACTGGACCTGTACCCATGTGAAGCATCTTGTCAAAGTAAATATAACTGACTACCAACGACCCAAAAGCCGTTAAAAATACCACAAATTTATTCATATCAAATTTTGGTGGTGGAACAGGTTTATATTTGTGCCTACCCGCGTAAAAAAAGCCAATCGCAATACACATGGCAATAGCCGGAACGCCAAAAGCAACGGTTGCGCCATAATGTGCTTTTAAATAGGGTATTGCTAATATTGATAAAAGAGAACCCGCATTGATGGACATATAAAAAGCATTGAATGCTTTTGTTATCATATGTTGATTGCTTTCGTCAAATTGGTCGCCCACGTTAGCCGATACGCAAGGCTTGATACCGCCCGCACCCAATGCGATAAGCATCAAAGCGGTTGTAAAAAAGGCTTCATTGGTAGTAAACGTGGCTAAGGTCAAGTTACCAATAGCATATACGATGGATAGATATAAAATCGTCTTATATTTTCCCCAGAACCAGTCGGCTGCCATACCCCCAAACATCGGTAAAAGATAACTCATTGCCACAAAATCGTGGGTTTTGGCATTGGCAGTGGCTTCTGCCACTTGAACTACTGAGGGGTCGGTGCTGCCCGTTGGGTTATAAAATTGCGCCACCATAAAGGTTGTCAAAATGGCGCGAAGACCATAGTAATTAAAACGCTCGGCAGCCTCGTTGCCGACAATATAAGGAATGGCGGCGGGCATTTTTCCCGATTTAACTTCTGTTGTGTTGGACATATTTCGTTATATCTGATTAGTTTGTGAAATGGATTATTTTTCAAAATGCGGATAAAAATAGATTCTTTTATTTCAAATACACCAGATACGTGATATTTTTTTTGTGAAAATGGGTAAACAAGAATTAGGATTTATTGGATTTTGAAGAATTTAGTAGGATTTGTACTAAATCTTGTTAAATTCTTTAAAATCCAATAAATCCTAATTCTTATTTTAGGTATAACTTTTGCAAATTTTTTTTTAAAAATATTGACTTCATATAAAAAAGGTCTATATTTGGCGATAAAATCATTTTTAAAAACCTAAAATTCAAGAATTCAATGGCTCTTTTTAACTCAAGTCCATTTATGAACGAGGACAAATTTCAGAATGTTCTCGATGCGCCGATGGCAGTGGAAGGCAAAATGTCTGTTGCTGGGGCGGTCAATAAAACTGTATTATTGACAGGTCTTTTATTGATTACAGCGGCAATCAGCTATCAAATGCCTAATATGATTTTCTTAGCGGGTGGTGGTATCATCGGCTTTATCGTGGTATTGGTGGCAGCATTCAAGCCTCATTTGTCTAAATATTTAGCTCCTACATATGCGCTTTGTGAAGGTCTATTTGTAGGAACTATTTCAGCGATGTATGCCGCTTCGTTTGATGGTATTGTCTTCAATGCTTTTATCAGCACAGTAGGTATATTGGCGGCGATGTTGTTTATTTATCGTTCACGCATCATTGAAGTGACGCAAAGGTTTCGCACGGGTGTTGTAGCGGCTACGATGGCTATTGCATTGGCTTATTTGGTCAATTTTGTTTTATCATTATTTGGCGTTTCTATGCCGATGATGCATCAGAGCGGTATGTTTAGCATCCTCATAAGCGTAGGTGTTATCGTGGTAGCAACGCTCAATTTATTGTTGGATTTCGATAATATTGAAAAAGGAGCACAACATGGCGCACCTAAATATATGGAGTGGTACTCCGCAATGGGCTTATTGATTACTCTTGTTTGGTTGTACTTAGAGTTGTTGCGCTTGTTGTCAAAAATTGCTCGTGATAGGTAGTTTTGATTTATAGCTATAAAAAACGCTAATCTGGATTTATCAGGTTGGCGTTTTTTTATTTTATGCCTCAAATACTGAGGGGGTAGTATAAACGATTTCTGTTTCCGAAACCACTACTTCGAAATTATTCTGTCACAGCCCCAACAGTATCCTGCACTACTTTTTACGTCCAAATATATATCTATTCTAAGAGAACTATATACTCCCCAATACTGTTTTAGAAAAAAAAATAATCCATAAAATATCTTCGCGCATGGCACATAAATTTATGAATACGGAACAAAAAAAGAATGTCCAAACAGCTTTTTGGGCAATGGGCATTATGTTTATTGTTGGGCTTATTTTCTATTTTTTTGATAAGAAAAAAGAAAAAGGAAGCAAGGACGAGACGGGATATAAACCAGAAGATTTAATATAACCATGGACTATGAATGGGTAAAAAACTGTGCTAAAATTTTTTTGCTGGCAGTATTTGCCAACAAAATGCCTCGAAAACTATCGCTTCGTTATAAAAATCATAGAATTAAAAGTTCTACCTTTAGTACACTTATTGGTGACGTTTATTGCACCTAACGAAACTACTTAACGTATTATTTTCGTTAAATAGTCAAACCAAATTATACAATATCATGTCTGTAACTACTACCACACCATCGACTTTTGTTTATAATCGTCAAGAATTAAGCGACAATACTTTACTACAACTTTACGAAAAACTCATATATCCCCGTGCTATCGAGGAAAAAATGTTGATTTTGCTGCGACAAGGCAAAGTCTCTAAATGGTTTTCGGGCGTGGGGCAGGAGGCTATTTCCGTAGGTTGTGCAGCGGCGTTGCAGGCGGACGAAATGATATTCACGATGCACCGCAACTTGGGCGTATTCACGACCCGCGATGTACCACTTGACCGCCTATATGCCCAATGGCAGGGCAAAGCCAATGGTTTTACAAAAGGGCGCGACCGTTCTTTTCACTTCGGGACGATGGAACACCATATTGTGGGTATGATTTCACATTTGGGTCCGCAGTTATCTTTAGCCGCAGGAGTGGCATTGGCGCATAAAATACGACAAGAAGGCAAGGTATCCTTAGCATTTACGGGTGATGGCGCGACTTCGCAAGGCGAATTTCACGAAGCCTTGAATGTGGCGAGTGTTTGGAAATTACCCGTTATTTTTATCATAGAAAACAATCAATACGGACTTTCAACACCCACCAATGAGCAATACGCTTGTAAAGATTTAGTAGATAGAGCAATAGGCTATGGCATGAAAGGTGTGATATGTGATGGCAATAATATCTTGGAAGTCTATAACATGATTAGCAACTTGGCAGCCGATATGCGCGAAAATCCGCAACCCGTTTTGGTAGAAATGAAAACCTTTCGGGTACGCGGACACGAAGAGGCTTCGGGTACAAAATATGTCCCTAACGAACTACAGAATGAATGGGCATTGAAAGACCCAATTGATAATTTTGAAAAATATTTACTCGAAATAGGTTTGATTACTGAGGGGGGTATCGAAGAACGCAAAGCCGCTCTAAAAAAATACATCAACGCCGCTGCTGATAAAGCTTTTGCTGAACCCATCATGACATCTACCGAAGAGGTGGAATTGGCAGATGTTTTTGCCACCGTTCAACCATATCGTACATCAACCATCGTACATCGTACATCTGAAAAGCGTTTCGTAGATGCTATTAGCGATGGCTTGCGTCAGGCGATGCAGAAATATGATAATTTGGTACTAATGGGTCAAGATATTGCTGAATATGGCGGCGTTTTCAAGATAACCGATGGTTTTGTGCAAGCATTTGGTAAGGAAAGGGTGCGCAATACACCTTTGTGCGAAAGTGCCATCTTGGGTTGCGCCTTAGGTTTGAGTATGGCGGGTATGAAGGCGATGGTCGAGATGCAATTTGCCGATTTTGTGAGTTGCGGGTTCAACCAAATCGTCAATAACTTAGCAAAATCGCATTATCGTTGGGGGCAAAATGCTGATGTCGTTATTCGGATGCCCACGGGCGGCAGCATGGGCGCAGGTCCTTTTCATTCGCAAAGTAATGAAGCGTGGTTTACGCATACGGCGGGTTTGAAAGTGGTGTATCCTTCTAATGTACATGATGCCAAAGGCTTATTGACCGCTGCTTTTGAAGATACCAATCCCGTACTCTTTTTTGAACACAAAGCATTGTATCGCTCTTTAACGGCGGCTATTCCAGATGACTATTACACAGTAGAAATTGGTAAAGCGCAAATAGTAACCCCTCAGTATCAAAACCCAAAATTGAGTATAATCACTTATGGTCTGGGGGTACATTGGGCATTAAAAGCCGTAGAAGCCTTAGATATTGAAGCCGAAATAGTGGATTTGAGAACCCTTTCACCTTTGGATTATGATACTATTGCCGCTACTGTTAAGAAAACCAACAAAGCCTTAATTCTCCACGAAGACAATATGTTTGGCGGCATTGGTGCGGATATAGCTGCGTGGATTTCCGAAAACCTATTTGAAAACCTTGATGCACCCGTTATGCGGGTAGCGAGTTTGGATATGCCGATACCTTTTGCGGCAGGTTTGGAGAAATTGTATATGCCAGAGGATAGATTGCGGTTAGTGTTAGAAAAGTTGTTGCGGTACTGACCCCCTCAGTATTTTCCTTCAAAATTACCTCAATTTACTCCTTCAAAAGATTGGATACCCCAAAACGGCAAGCTACCTTTGCGGCACATAAAAAAATATACTATCATGCCAACAGTTAAACTTTTTACGGGCGAACAATCCCGTTATCTTGCCGAGAAAATTGCTGACGAATATGACCAAAACTTGGGCGATTTGACCCTCTCTCGTTTTAGCGACGGCGAAATGCAACCCGTTATCAACGAATCCGTGCGAGGAGATTATGTCTTTTTTATTCAAAGTACCTTTGCTCCTGCCGACAATCTTCTTGAATTATTGTTGATGATTGACGCTGCTAAACGTGCTTCGGCGGGCTATATCACGGCGGTTATTCCGTATTATGGCTATGCCCGTCAAGACCGTAAGGACAAGCCTCGCGTGCCTATATCTGCCAAATTGATTGCTACGATGTTGGAGGCTTCGGGCATCAACCGTATTATGACCATGGATTTTCATGCCGACCAGTTGCAAGGCTTTTTCGATATTCCTGTTGATCATTTGAAAAGCGAACCGATATTTGCGCAATATCTCCGCGAAAATGTGGATTTGAGCAATATTTTGTTTGCTTCACCCGATTTGGGCGGTGTCAAACGAGCGCGTAATTTTGCGCGACTATTGGAACGCGATTTTATCACCTGCTCAAAATATCGCAAAAAAGCCAACGAAGTAGCCGAAATGAACGTGATAGGTGATGTCGAGGGTTTCGATGTTGTTTTAGTAGATGATTTGATAGATACGGCGGGTACGCTCTGTAAAGCTGCCGAAGTGATTATGGCGAAAGGGGCTAAAAGTGTCCGCGCGATGGCGACTCATGCCGTTTTGAGTGGTAAAGCCTACGACAATATCGAAAAATCTATGCTTACGGAGGTTATTGTATGTGATACTATTCCTATCAAACATACGTCTCCTAAAATCAAAGTGATTTCAACGGCAAAACTTTTCGCCCGCGCTATTCGTAATACGCACGAAAACCGTTCAATCGAGTCGTTGTTTAGAGAATAATAATTTATGCGAAGTAATCATTCTACTTTGGCACTCAATGATTTAAAGAAAATCAAAAAACAGCCCCTGTCCTGTCAAGCACGAAAAACAAATCTTAGTTTTTTAGAGTGTCAAAGTAGAACTAAGTAGGTAAATGTAAATAATCGACGGTTATATTTTCACAACATATTGATAATCATCGTGTTGCAAGTCATACATTGTACACTTACTTGCGACTAAATTATTTGTCGAAATACTGAGGGGGTATCGGATTTACGGAATCCTAAAGATTTCGTAAATCTTTAGGCCAAAAACGAACGTTTTTCATCCTACAATTAATGGTGATAATTAATCCCTAAAATCAAACCTGTTTTTCTTCTTTATTAAAAAAACGGCAAGTCAAGACCGTCATATCATCTGGAAAATCTTCTTCTCCTTTGAATTTTTCGATTTTACTAATAAGTTTTTCGTTAAAAGATTTTGCGGAAATGTGGGCATTTTCTAAGACAAAATCGCCTAATTTTTCTTCATTAAAATAACTGCCTTCGGGGTCACGCACATCCGTGATGCCATCAGTAAAAACACACAGCATAGCTTCTTCTTCGATGTATATCTCACCCACCTCAATTGAAGGTAGTTTTTCAAAAAAACCTAATATCGTACAGCCTTTATCAAGTTGCTGCACGGTATTATTCATCACCAAAAAAGGTGGAATATGCCCCGCATTGACATAGCGCAAACGCCGCGTTTGGGTATTAAAATCACAAGCAAAAAGGGTTAAATAAAAATCGCTTTTCGAGAGCCGCAACACAGCCTTATTGAGTTCTTCCATAAAGTTTTCGGGCGTATCTGTTCGCTTAATAATAGCGTGCAGATTGGCTTGAAAATTTGACATTACCAAAGCGGCGGGCAATCCCTTACCCGCAATATCTGCCACAATCAGCAAATAGCCATCATCTCTTAATTTGAAAAAATCGTAGTAATCGCCCCCAACCCCAAAGTGCGGTTGATAATAGGCATCTACCTCAAAACAGCCATTTTGGGGCAGTGTTTTGGGTACTAATGAGCGTTGCATTTGCGCAGCGAGCTTTATTTCGTGGTTATAGCGTTCTTTTTCAAGCTGTTGTTTAAACATACGCTTGTTCTCAATGGCAACCGCAATAATATTAGTGATGGTCGTGATAAGTTGAATTTTACTAAAATCGGTATTCTCATACCCACCCACAAAGGCAAATGCAATGGCTTCATCTTTATGAAAAACGGGGACAACCATCTCAAATTCGTTGGTAAAAGGGTGTTTAACTTCTGCCAATTTCCTGAGCGCATTGCCTAAGAATGGAATGAGGGGTTTAATATCTGTTTTCGTCAATTCTTCTTCAATACCGATATGGGTTACACATTCCCACATATCGTCTTTAGGTACATAAAGAGCCAATTTGCGCACACCCAATTCCCAATTCAAAAATGATTTGTACATAGAATACAAGCCCTCCGCACGCACATTATTGTTAATGGCTTGCGTTATATCCAACAAACGGTTTATCTGCAACTGCTTTAGGAATAATTGGCGTTGTAATTCATCGTTCTCCATAATCAGAATAAATGCTTTTTTCTACAGTAATTCTAAATACCTCTCAGTATTTCCTTGATTTTCAATGTATTATACTTCATACTTAAATCAATCTTTACTTTTAACATCTAAGGCATCTCTAAACCCATTGCCAACCAGATTGAAAGCCAACACCATCAACATAATGGCTAAGGCAGGTATGAGTGCCAAAAACGGTTTACCACCAATGGCATAACCATAATTTTCGTTCAGCATAGTACCCCAACTTGGTGTAGGCGGCTGAATACCAAAGCCCAGATAACTCAACCCCGACTCTATCAATATCGCCGTAGCGAAGTTAGACGCTGCCACCACCATCACGGGACCTAAGATATTAGGCAAAATATGACGCATCAATATACGCCCTGTGCCAAAACCCATACTCTGTGCCGCTTCTACAAAATTCATTTCTTTCAAGGACATGACTTGCCCACGTACCAAACGGGCAACATCCACCCACATCGTCAAACC
>JAYVKQ010000348.1:0-4784 GCA_043768285.1 Saprospiraceae bacterium
TTGAAACCAATATCATTGCGCTCAACACCTGCGGTATAGCCCAATACACCCAAGAGTTTTGGGGTTAATGGACTTTGACCAATCACATAATCATCGTACCACAAACCAACGGCTGCTAAAGCCACGCCCGACACAGCTTGTAACTCGATGCGCGTCACGTCATCCTCCAAGCGTCTGCCGTTGGGGAAGCCGTCCATATTGGGTATCCATTCCATTTTGGTGGATTTATTATAAACGGTATCCGTCAAGCCCAAAACGGCAGCTTGCACAATGCCCAATGAACTAAATTTAGGGTGATTTCTGGGCGTAATGGGAACCGCCATATTCAAGCGCAACATATCGCCAAATGTGGGTAAAAAGTTATTGATAAACGGCTTGCCCGCGCTCAAAGGATTGCCCGCCGTTTTGCCCGTTGCCAATTGGTAAGGTGCTAAATTGGGCACACCTGTATAGAAAATAGGCAAAATATCAACCGAACGAGGTTGCCCTGCGCGGAGGAGATATTTACCAAAAATAGCGGTATCTAAGGCAGTACCTTTGGTCGCTGCATGACCAAATAAGACGTGCAAACCATTTTTTGTATTGCCAAAATCCACGTTGCCCAACACCGTAGGCGAAGCGCGTTGGATGCGCAATGCCGACAATGCGGGAACTGCCGAACCAAATAAGGCATTGTCCATATAAAGACCTAATTCTGGATTGGTAAAATACTTCTCCATATCAGGGTCTTCATTATAGGGCGTAAGAGCGTTCCATTTGTCTTTTGCACCTATCGGAATTACGGCTTCGTTAGTCAAAGGCATACCCAAACGCGATACTTGTACCCAATTACCTGTGCCTGTTTCCTTGCCTGAAGCTGGGTCGAGGGTACGTGTTTGATATCGGCTGGCAGATGCCCATACGCCAATCACAAAATCGCTGTCAAGGATATTAGCGGCTTGTGTCACGGGTTTAGCCGCTTTTTGCAAGCCCGAAATCGGTACTTTAATGGCGATAGAGTGTACATTATAGCCCGAAACACCGTCTCTGGCAGCCCTACCTGTGCGGGTTTGACCCAAATCGAAGATGCCACCTAAGTCCACAAAGAACGGGTCGTCACTTGGTCCGCAGAAAATCCTTTCACCAGTGGTTGCAGTCGCAATGGCATCCGTGATAAGTTGCTCATAATTTTTACCTAAACCAACGGTAGCGTTATCAATAGAGCGTGGTCCGATATTGGCGGGTGGCACTATGCCTGTGGCAATAATCGTTGTAAATGCGCCACCTTTAACACTTTTTTCGCATTTATAGGTCGTTTTTAGGTTCTGTTTGCCCAATCTGATGTTAAAAAACGTGGTTGGGTCTTCATTTACCTTCGTAAAGGTAAAGCGATAAGTAATATCATCGCCCCTCGTTGTTGCATCGTTTTTAACGTGTACTTCGTAGCGAATTTGCTCACCAAACGAGTCATAATTGGGTCCGCCTTGCGGTAGTTCAATCGGGATATACGCCGCAATAATTGTCACAGTATTGGTATCATCTGGACTTCTGAAAGCGTACAAATCGGTATTGTCCGCCAAGGGGTCTTCCGAAATCAGGGGTGCTTCCCGATGGCTCGAAGCCTCAAGCGGTTTGGTATCTACGCCAAAAAAGGCAATAGAAAGAGCTATTACCAAAGCTGCACAAGCCTTGATAAGCAAGCGTGAATTTTTTTTCATAAATTAAAAGATTTTAATAATTGAAAAACATTACATAGTGAAAAAATGAATAGTTATAGATTTCTGGCAGATGTTTTATCGGCGCAGTTGATAATGCTTTAGGCGTAAATTGCTAATTTTTATTTGTGAATTAATTATACTTTGGCACTCTAATGATTTTAAAAACTCCAAGAAGGTTTTGATTTTCTTTCTATAAAAAATTGATTATTTTTTATAGAAAGAAAATCAAAAACAGCCCACTGTCTTGCCAAGAGTAAAAAAATCTTAGTTTTTTTTAGAGTGCCAAAGTAAAATTAATATGTAACTGTCTTTTTTTATTGTCTTAAATAGACTTACGAAGTAAATAGCTGGACGGATTTATATATTATTTTGTTTATATAAAAAAATCAGATAGTTCTATTGATGAAGTACCCCCTCAGTATTTTTATCAAAAAAGATTAGTCTTTATAGTTGTAATTTTGTATATTTGTCAAAATTGTTATACATTTATATGTGTATAGTAAACCTCATTATTAATTAACCAAATCAATCATTTCCAAATGAAAAAGTTTACCTTATTCATTCCAATCCTCTTTTTATCAATCTTTTCTACCTATGCTCAATTGACACCCGTCGCGGGCAATTTGATGGGTGCTGCTGGTGTTGAAGCCGATGCAGACGGCAATTTATGGGTCACAGAAACAGGCTCTGGGGCTAACAACGGGCGCATCACAAGAGTAAGACCTAACGGTGATAAAGCTACTATCGTGTCGGGGTTGCCTTCGTTTGCGGACACAGTTAATGGCGAAATAGCGGGTGCTTGGCGTTCCATGCTATTGCCCAACAACCGATTAGCGGTTATTGTCGGCGAGGGACCGACACTGCTTTTTGGCAGGATTATGCTGTTCAATTTAACTGGTTTTCAGGCGGGTGTTAGTCCTGCCAAAACGGTGGCAGACACGACTTCTACCATTGATATTAGCCGTTTTTCGTTAGCGCAAACGGGTGTTACCAACAGCAACCCATTCAGTGCTGTTTTGGATAGCGATGGCAGCTGGTATGTAGCGGACGCGGGTGCTAATATGATAGTGAAAGTTGCACCTAATGGGCAACGGTCTATTTTTGCCCGTTTTCCAAGAGTACCCAACCCAACGCCCATCGGACCGCCAATGGTAGATGCCGTGCCAACCAAGATATTAGCCAATCCAGACGGCGGTTTTTATGTGTCCATACTGACGGGTTTCCCTTTCAACGTAGGGCAAGCGGCTATTTACAATGTGGACAGAAACGGCGTTATTTCAACCTATATCAGAGGTTTAACGATGGTTACTGATATGGCATTAGACCAGCGCACGGGCGATATTTATGCCATGCAATTTGGCAATTTTGGCTTCGCACCCACACCCGGGTTTGTGTTTGGGTCGGCTAAAGTACACCGCGTCCACAGAGGTGGGGCATTTTCGGAAGTGGTTGCCAGCAATTTCGGTCCTGGTGCGGGATTAGCATTGGATAGAAGTGGCAATATATACGTCACAAGCCTTTTCACAGGGCAGTTATTTAAAATGAATGGACCAACATGCGGCAATTTTGAGATGTCTATCACGGCGGATAATGATAGATTGAGCTTGTACAATTCAATAAAATATACTTTAAGAGTGACCAATAGAGGCACTTCTGCGGTCACAAATGCGCGTGTTTATTGGCTACCACCTTACAAACGCTTTGAAGGCGATGCCAAACCTTTTGCCTATCAAGCGGCATATGCCTCAAAGGGCTATTTTGACGGATGGCATGGCTATTGGACTATCGAAAACTTAGCTGCGGGCGAAACGGTGAACGCTTATTTTCATTTGTTTGTCGTCAATGATAGGCTTGATGCCACGCAAACGGCGCAAGTTGTGGCGTGCAACCAACGCGCAAATTTCACGACCGATACAGAAACAAGCTACTATTCAACGTCATTGGTGACGAAGGCAAACAATCAAAATAGGGCGGGATATGCTTTTCATAAAATGGAGACAATCCTCATCAGCCCTAACCCTGCCAACCAATCTTTGAATATTGCGGTACGTAGCACACATGATAAAGAATGGCATATCCAAATGCTCAATAGCATCGGGCAAGTGGTATTCAAACAAAATGGGCAGTACAACCAAACTGTAAATATAGATGCCAGTGCCTTACAAAATGGGGTATATATCGTGGATTATACTTCGGCAGGAGAGCGGACTACTGAAAAGGTGGTTGTGCAGCATTGATGTTTTTAGCTTAATTTTTTGAAAAAAGAGCTTATTCGTTTGTGCGGATAAGCTCTTTTTTTTGAAAATACTGAGGGGTTAAAAAATTAAAACTTATGATACCATTTCTCAAAAAAATGTATTTTTGCAAGGTCTTTACCCCCTCCTCAGTATTTTTTACTAAAACGCCCTTTTATGCCTAAATCCAACAGCGAACCCTTAGAATTCCTCGCCGAAACCCGCGCCCAATGGCGGACTTGGCTTATTGAAAACCACCTTTCTGCCAAAGGTGTATGGCTCTATTTTTATAAAAAAAATAGTGGCAAACCTGTTTTGCCTTATGCCGAAGCGGTAGAAGAAGCCCTTTGTTTTGGCTGGATTGACAGCAAGCCAGGCTTAGTAGATGACATTACAAGCAAATTATATTATACGCCGCGCAATCCTAAAAGCTATTGGTCTGCCCTCAATAAAACGCGGATAGAAAAGCTGACTGCGCAAGGGCAGATATACCCCGAAGGACAAAGGATGATTGACCTCGCTAAACAAACAGGCACTTGGGATGCACTCAACGATGTGGATAACCTCCTCATCCCCAATGATTTACAAGAAGCATTGGCAACCTTGCCCAATGCCACTACCTATTTTGAAGCCTTCCCGCGCTCCGTAAAAAAGGGAATTTTAGAATGGATAATGAATGCCAAAACAACTGATACAAGGCAAAAAAGGATAGTTGAAACGGCGACTTTGGCGGGACAAAATATTAGGGCTAATCAGTATGTCAAAAAGCAGTAGTGAGGTTTTTTAATCTCTGGAATAGAGTTTTTCTATAAAATAAGCTGTCATTGCGAGGAGGTACGACGAAGCAATCTGT
>JAYVKQ010000349.1:0-25913 GCA_043768285.1 Saprospiraceae bacterium
ACGTTTCCATCTATGGCAACTGTTAATAAAATGTTCGGGAAACTTTTGAAGTTTCCCGAACATACTAAGGCTATTACCCCCTCCCGATTTTTTCGGCATGTTCCATCAGTATTTTCCCTGTTTTTTATCCTTTTTTTATTTACACAATGCCAAGAAGTAAAAAAGGGATGCCTTGATATTCGCGCCACCAATTTTGATGCAACTGCCGATAAACCTTGTGTGGATAATTGCTGCACATATCCCAATTTGAGTATCGAGGCTACATATAACGCCGATAGTGACCAATTTAAAGCAGATAAATTTTATAAATTTCCGAATGGGGATAGTATCAAAATCATTGACATTCAATTCTATCTGTCTGATATTCAATTAGTTAACGCTTCAAATAAAACCTTTACAGTCATTGATGATGCCGTTTTATACTGGGCAAAAGATACTGTTCGGACGCGCAATAATTTTACTTTAGCAGGACGCAACAATGGCTTTTCATTCAAATTAGGCAAGTTTAATACGATAGATAAATTCACAAAACTGCGCTTCAAACTTGGCTTGACGGATACTTTGAACAAAACCGACCCCACTAAAATGCCTACGGGGCACCCCCTCAGTATGCAGAGCGATTCGACGCTCTACAATAAAACGACAAAATCTTATGTTTTTAATAAAATTGTGGTTGCCAGAGGGCAGCCTTTCGGTGATACACTTCGTCTTAGTATTACCTCGTTAAAAGATATTGAAATTACAACAAATATTATCAACAAAGAAGGCTTTGATGTTAATATCCCTTTGACAGTCAATTATTTAGCATTTTTCAAAGATGTTAATTTTAGAGGTACTGAAAACTCTATTAAGGAAAAAATCGTTTCTAATTATGTGAATGTTTTTCAGTAAGGGTAGTTGGATTTTAACGCACGAATAGCACGAATTGAAATACGAATTTTTCTAATTTAGATGTAATGATTTTTAACACAACCTAATTCTTATTAAACCTAAAATAGCAAAACATGAGAAAGTTACTCTTTATCGCGGCTGTATTTTTTATTTTATCTTCTTCAAAATGTAAGAAAGACGATGAGGCTCTTAAAGGCAATATATCCTTAAATATCGCAACCACATATAACAACTCTCCCTTGATAATCAATAAGATATATGACTATAATGGTAAAAAAGTTAGATTCACGAAATTGAGTTTTTTTGTTTCAAACATCAACGCTGTGAATTTAAGTTCGTTATCGGGAGAGAGCCTATATAAAGATATTGCTTTCTTCGATTTTACCTCTCTTGATGATAGCGTAAAAGCAACAAAAGGTTCGGATATTACATACAGTCAATTTGTTGATAAATATTTAAGTATTAACATGAATGTTGGCGTTAATCAAGGTTTAAATACTAAAAAGCCTAAAGATTATCCTTCCTCAAACCCTCTCTCGGATGCAGGAAATTATTGGGAAGATTGGAACAGCTATATATTTCTAAAATTAGAAGGATTAATGGATAAAGATGGCGATGGTAAATTTGAAAGTGGTATTACCCTTCATACAGGTGGCAATGAAGTATATCAACCACTTTCTTTCAAAAAATCTTTTAATGTTTCAGAAGGGCAAACCACGACTATTAACTTTTCTTTAGACCTCAACAAGCTACTAACTGGCATAGATTTAACAACCATCAATGCAACCCACCAAACGGGCGATTTGCCAACGATGAAAAAATTAATGGGTAATTTTCCTACGGCTTTGACTTTGAAATAAGGCATGAAAAAAGGTATCATATTGGGCATAATATATTCATTTTTAATGGGTTGTGGCGACAAAGAACCTATTAATAATGTCATAGACGATGGGGATTTGACAAAGATACCCTACGTATCCCAAGCCTATAATTTGACCATTCCTGCGGGCTTCCCAAAGATGGATATTCCTGCCGATAATCCCTTAACTACTGAGGGGGTCGCGTTGGGAAAGCATTTATTTTATGACCCTATTTTATCGAAAGATAGTACAATCGCTTGCGCGTCTTGCCATTTGCCTAAAGGGAGTTTTACGGACAATAATGCTGTCAGTCGGGGCGTAGGTGGTTCAGTCGGTACGCGCAGCTCAATGTCTTTGGAAAATATTGGCTTTGTGAATAAAGGATTATTTTGGGATGGGCGCGTCCAAACGCTCGAAGAACAAGCCCTTTTGCCCATAGAAGACCCCGTAGAAATGCACCATATTTGGGAAAAAGTCATTGAAAAACTGCGCAAACACCCCGAATATCCGACCCGTTTTCGCAAGGCATTTAATATATCCAATAAGAGTGAGATTGATAAAGCATTAGCCGTGAAAGCTATTGCCCAATTTGAACGCACCTTGATAAGTGGCAACGCTAAGTTTGATAAAATATACCGCCGCGAGGATTTTTTTACCGACGATGAATTAGATGGGCTTCAACTATTTTTCAATGCGGCAGGTGCGCCCGATGCGCAATGTGGACATTGCCATACCTCACCTTTTTTCGGTTCAAATGATTATTTTAATAATGGGTTAGACTCAGCCAAAACACTGCGCGATTTTAAAGACAAAGGGCGCGGCATCGTGACGGGTAAGGAGTTTGACAACGGCAAGTTTCGCGCACCTACCTTACGCAATATCGAACTCACAGCACCCTATATGCACGATGGGCGTTTCAAAACCTTAGAAGATGTGGTTGAACATTACGCTTCGGGAGGGCATTACGCCGACAATATTGACCCGTTTATCCCACAAATTGCAGATATAAAAATGACAGCTAAGCAAAAAAGGCAAATCATACTGTTTATGAAAACTTTGACGGATACGAGTTTTGTCAATAATTCCGCCTATCAAAAACCTGCCAATTAGAAATACGAGATATATTACACAGAGTTAAAATAGAGAAGACACAGAGTTTCACAGAGCTTTTTTTATGCTCCTTGAAACTCTGTGTAATATATCAAAATCTATATAAATTCATTCAAACTTTCATGCCACCCATAGCGTTTGAATTTTTCAAAATCGCGAAAAAACTTCAAACCAGCTTCATATAAGCCGAAAACGCGCTCAAAACTCCATACTTCCGTCCATGATTTTATATCGCCATCGTATTGAAACAGTTTGCGGATACGCTCCATTTTGTTGATTTCGGAAACAATAACGACCTTCCGTGCGCCGTGTTGTTTTGCTAATTTCAAAGCATCTTTGTCTTTTTCGACCACCCCATGATGGCATACCTCAATGGCTAAATACAAATCCCCGTTTTTATACCATAGACAATCAATTTGATATGGAAAATCGGGCTGACCCAAAGGGACCCCCTCAGTAATGACCTCAAATCCCGCCCATTCGCCAATTTTTTTGAGCATATCTACCGTTGCGGAGTGCAATGTATCAGAGCGCAACCCACCCTCTTCGGCAAGCAAAGGATATTTTTCTTCTAAAGTTTTGACCTCTATGACAGAATTGTAGCGGGTCGGTGTAGGCAGAAAAGATTTACTTTCAGATATAAGAAAATCATAACGATTGAGATAGTCTGTAATGTCATATTGTCCCAAAAAGCGGAGAAACCAAATGCCATTGCGCAATTTTACCAAAGGCTTAAAAGTTTTGAAGTCATTACCTGCCGCGAATATATCATGGAATATCTCCATAATGAGCGATAGCGGAATAATAAAAACGCGCTCGGTACTTTCGCAGATAAAGAATTGGAAAAAATGGCGGTGGTGGTGATAGAAAAACTCGAATTTTTCTTTATTTGGCTTGAATAAATACTCGCGGCGGTGATTCAAGTAGGCATAATCGAGGTCAATACCTATTTCATTATTGAGCAAATAGAAATGCTCGCCCCATTCCGATTTAGGGGTAATCACAAAACCCAAACGCTCTAAACGGTTTAAGATGTTGGTTCTGATGACTGCTTGTTCCTGCTCTTGCTTCACTTTTGCCATGAAGCAAAAATAGGCAAGTTTTTAGTTTTTTATAGAAGATTTTTTAAAAAGGTGATACTATCACCTTTTTAGTCTCTGTTTCTAAGCGCACTTTTTCCCAAAAGCCAAAACCACGTTCTTGCGCAATCATTTCTTCCATGCTGTCGCTATAACATTTTAAGTCCTGCGTGACGAGGCAGCCCATATATACGGCATCAATCTGGTACTTATTCTTCAAAACGGCGCGAAATTTATCGTTACTAACTAAGCCAAATACATATATTTTGCGCATACCGTTTTTAAAATCGGCGGCGGCTTTTGCGTGGGTTTCACCGCAGTTGTCTTTTTTTTCGGTTTGTGCTGAAAGAGATAGTGTTGAAGTCAAGAGTAATGCGAGTAGCAAACGTATTTTCATTGTAACCCTATATTTTATGTGATTGTAATATCTTTTTGACGTAATATAGATGCAAAAGGAACGCGTTTTCCATATTATAGTAATGTTAAAATGTGTAAAATACTGAGGGGGTGCAATTGCACCCCCTCAGTATTTTACACATTTTGACCTATGTTTTTTATGAAAAACTACCAAATTCTCACTCTTTTGGCGGGTTCGCGCCACATTTTACTGCCTTCTTTAATACCAAAAGCCTCGTAAAATTCGGGGATATTAACAAATGGTCCGTTTACGCGCATTTTCGCGGGGGCGTGTACGTCCGTCATGATTTGTTGAGCCAAACGTTCTTTGGTTTGATGACTTTGCCAACCTAAGGCATAACCTAAGAAATAGCGTTGTAAAGGCGTATAACCATCAATTTTTTCACCTTTCTTGTATTGGTCTGTTTTCATAAAAGCTTTTAAACCCAGCACAACGCCGCCCAAATCGGCAATATTTTCACCCAAAGTTGCTGACCCTCTGACGTGCATCGTATCCACTGCCACATATTCATTGAATTGGCGGACAAGCATTTCGGCACGTTGGGTAAATTTCACAGAATCTTCGGGCAACCACCACGTTACCAAATTACCTTCTGCATCATATTGTCGCCCTTGGTCATCGAAGCCGTGCGTGATTTCGTGACCAATCGTAGAAGCGGCGGCATAACCATACGCCACAGCGTCGTCAATTTGGTCGTCTGCATAACCTGGTATCATAAATATACCTGCGGGGAGTACAATTTCGTTGTTCGATGGATTGTAATAGGCATTGTAGGTCTGGGGTGTCATATCCCATTCATCTCGATTGACGGGTTTGCCGAGCTTCGAGACATTGTAATTGTACCACCACTTACTGGCGTTAATCGAATTGCGTACATAGCTTGAACGGTCAATTGTCATATTTGAAAAATCTTTCCATTTTTCGGGATAACCCACCTTTTTAGATACCCGTTTCAACTTGTCCAAAGCTTTAAATTTTGTCGCATCGCTCATCCAATCGAGTTGTTGAATATTTTCAGCATAAGCCAATTTGACGGCTTCTACCATATCGGTGTAGCGTTTTTTAGCTTTTTCTGGAAAAAACTCTTTGACAAAAAGCTGTCCTAAGGCATCGCCCAAAGCACTTTCCTGTGCATCGAGCACGCGCTTCCAACGGTTTTTTTGTTCTTTTTTACCTTCTAATATTTTACCATAAAAGTTAAAATGCTCATTTTCATATTTTTTACTCAATTTATCTGCGTAACTACTAATAACTTGCCATTTCATATACGTTTGCCAATCTTTTAACGCATATTTACTCAAACCTTCTTCAACGGCTTTGAAAAATTCGGGCTGACCAACGACCAGAGTATCCGCTTTGACAGCCATTTTCTCCATCATTTTTTTCCAATCAATTGAAGGTGTTAATTTTTGTATATCATTGATAGCCATTTTGTTGTAGTTGCGATATTGGTCGCGGAGGTCTTCTATTTTGCGGTGCGATTTGGCTAAAAAAGTCTCCATAGCAAACACTGTTTCGGCTTGTGTTTTAGCCTCCGCTTCGGGGATACCCATCAGTTTGAACATATTGGTGATATGCACAACATATTCTTTTCGGATATTTAAATTGCGGGCATCGGTATTGAAATAATAATCGCGTTCGGGCAAACCCAGACCACCTTGCCAAAGGTAGTAAGCATATTGGTTAGAATTTTTTAAATCTTGATATACGAAGCCGCCAAAAAGGGGACCCATACCAAAGGTTTGAAAATAGCCAATCAAATCCAATAAACTGTTTTTATCTGAAAGGCTCTCTATCATTGCAAACTCGGACATAAGCGGCATCATATCCAATTTTTCTAATTGAACTGTATCCATGCCCGTTGCCCAAAAGTCACCTATCTTTTGTTCGTTTGAACCAACTAAAGCCTTTGTATTAGCGGCAGCAGCTTCATTCACTTTACGCATTTTTTGGTAAATATCTTCTTGAACGACCTTACCTATGCCCCATGAACTTTCGCTCGGCGGTATGGGATTGGCGCGAAACCAACCACCATTGGCAAACTGGAAAAAATCATCGGTGGGGCTTATGGAGGTATCTACGCTACTGGCAACCACATCTTTGGCGGGAACAGTATGGGTGTCTTTGGGCGCATTTCTACAAGCAACAAAGCTTAAGAAAGCTATAAAAAGGATAGTATTTTTTTTCATAATGATTTTATTATCAATAATTTACATGAAAATATTTGGCTACGGGAAATCTAATAAGCGTAAAAACGCAACAAGATAACACACCCCTCAGTATTTTCAGCAAACTTAGAAGAAAATCATTACGCCACTTGTCTAATTTGGTTGCAGATGAAGTGTTTCTTGTTCAATTGTCGTATCAACAAATAACGGTTTTGGCAAAGAAAAATAAAAACACGTACCGACTCCCTCAGTGCTGGTAAGCCAAATTTTACCACCACTATTTTGCACTATTTTTTTGACCGTAGCCAAGCCAATACCACTGCCTTCGTATTCGTTGCGCGTATGCAATCGTTCAAAAATATTAAATACTTTTTCTTGATATTCTTTTTTGATACCGATACCGTTATCTTCAAAACACAGTACATAAGTGTCTTGTTGTTCATTCATCGTGATTATGATATGTGGTGTTCTATCTTTTTGCCTAAATTTAATAGCATTGGCAATGAGGTTCTGAAAAAGCTGTATCATTTCGGTTGAAGACCCCTGTATAATTGGCAATTGATTGGCAGATATAGAAGTACCCGTTTCTTTCATAGCCATCATAAGATTATGAATAACAACGAATAATACATTATTTAAGTCCACATCTTTAATATCATCTTGCTTTTTACCCAATCGAGAATAATTCAACAAATCATCTAAAAGGACTTGCATACGGGATACGCCATCGGTTATGAAAGACATAAATTCGAAGGTGTTATCGTCCAATTTTCCGACAAGACGTTTACGGGTCAATTGAGTGTACATACCAATCATGCGGAGGGGTTCTTTGAGGTCGTGCGAGGCTGCGAAAGCAAAATTTTCTAACTCAGCATTACTGTCTTTTAGTTTTTCTTCAATTTTTTCTAATGCTCGGTTTTTAGCTTCTATTTCGGCTGTTTGTTCCTCTAAAATACGCTTTTGGCATTCAAGCGTTTTCTTCTGTTCGTGTAGCATTTTTATAATCAAACCCTGCCCTTTTTCAAAAATCATAACGGTAAAAAATATGGCTAAAAACAAGAAGGAATAACTGACAAGGTAATAAATCAAGCTATTAAAATAAACATTTTGCATCGGTTGCTGATGTGTATATAGAAAAACTGTATAACCCATCAAACCAATTAACCACGTGAAACCTGATTTTTCGTTGGCAAAAAGCATAGCAATAAGAGGGGACAGAATAAGCCACAGTAAATTATCTGAAAATAAACCGCCCGTTAGCGTCACTGAAGGAATGACAACTATCGTATAGAAAGCTGCCAAGAGGTTGCCCGATATATCAAGGCTACCTTTTAGCTTAAAAACAACGAGTAAGCAGATGCCCAGCAGGACACCCTGCGTAGTCATCACATCTTTATTTTCGGGCATGAATGTATAGGAAGCTACCACAAAAAATAGCGATAAGACGGTCATAAATAGGTTAATATACGCCAAAACCATCGCTTTGCGGTAGAGATACGGGTCGCTTTTAAGATTGGCGGGCACCAAGTAGGTATCCACAAGCACGTTGAGTTTTCTCATTATATGTTTATTGTTTGAGCGAAAAAGTTATTTATCCCCTAACCCTGCCCAGAAGGAGAAAATAACAAAAATATATTATGATTTGGTCAAATATTATACCAAAGCTAAAACAGCCCTTTTAAATTGCTCACCCCTATCTTCATAATTTTTAAATAAATCGAAACTCGCACAGGCAGGAGATAGCAAAACTGTTACCCCCTCAGTATTTTTCACCCCTTTTGCCAAATCGTAAGCTGTATCAATGGCTTGTTGCATGGATTTAGTATCAATATCTGTTTTAAAAAACTGCATAATCTTTTGATTATCAATACCTATTGCAACTACGGCTACTACTTTTTCTTTTACCAATTCGGCAATTTGTGAATAATCATTCCCTTTATCTTGACCGCCTAAAATCAAAATAGTAGGTTTTGTCATCGCTTTTAATGCCCAATAAACGGAGTCCACGTTGGTCGCTTTCGAGTCGTTTATAAAGTCAATATTGTCTATTTTTTTGACAAACTCTAAGCGATGGGGTGCATTTTTAAAGGAGATTAAACCTTCTTGAATTTTCTTGTCGCTTGCCCCAACAATAATTGCGGCGGCAATAGCGCATGAGGCATTAAAATAATTATGCGGTCCGCGCAAAGGCGATTGTGCCATATCGAAGCGACCCCTCAGTATTGTACTCTCAAAATGCGTTGATACGCCCCACTCATTCGCTAAAACCCCATTTTTGTCCATAAATTGCTTCATTTCAATATCATCTTTATTGAAAATGAATATATCGTCTTCGGTTTGGTTCATCGTGATGCGGAATTTTGAAGCCACATAATTTGCCATTTTGTAGTCATATCTATCCAAATGGTCGGGCGTGATATTGAGCAATACCGAAATATATGGACGAAAATTAACAATACCATCTAATTGAAAACTGGATAATTCCAATATATAAATACTATGTTCGGCTTCTTCTGCCAATAGTCGAGCGAAGCTTTTGCCTATATTGCCGCCCACTGCTGCGTCTATACCCGCCGTTGTCAAGAGGTGATGGGTTAAGCTCGTAGTCGTTGTTTTGCCATTTGACCCTGTGATGGCAATGATTTTAGCATCTTTTATATATTGATGCGCAAATTCTATTTCTGATACCACAGGTATTTTTTTCGCCTTCGCCGCTTTTATCAATTCTAATTTGTCGGGTATGCCAGGGCTTTTCACAATCAAATCCGCTGCCAACACGACCCCCTCAGTATGCAGACCACTTTCGTAGGGAATTTGTGCGTCATCCAATTCTTTTTTAAAATTATCTTTTATCTCGCTTTTATCAGAGACGAATACATTCAAGCCTTGTTTTTTTGCTAATAAGGCAGCACCTACACCGCTTTCGCCTGCACCGAGTATCACTATTTTTTTCATTATTTTTATTTTTTTGCAAATGTAAAAAGGAAAATTAGATACAGAGATTTTGGAGATAAATATTACACAGAGTTTAGACGATACCGTATTTGGACATTATGGTAGCATCGGAAGGGCGATTTCAATCGCCCTTCCGATATGAAAACCAACGCACAAATACATTTATAGCTGTATGCGGAATCGCTAAAACTCTGTGTAATATTTCATCACTCTCCTTTCAAAAGCACCGCCATTTTTTTATAATTGAAAAAGCCAAAAAGTAAGGATAGTATAAAACAAATACCCAGACCCGCTATAAATTGCCAACGCCAATTGTCATAAAATAAATAATTAGTCGCTATAAAATTAGTCGCTACAACTGCCCCTACGAAGCCACCTAATTTGGCAATCCAAAGCCAATCCGTTTTTAATTGAAATATTTTTTGACAAATAAACATTAAAATAAGAAGGACAAAACTCTGCGTTACGAAGGTAGATATAGCGGCACCCAATGCTTTTTGAGTAGGAATTAATATGAAATTCAAGACAATATTGATTCCAATAGCACAAATATAGAGGATATTCATTTTTTTCAAATTGCCTTTTGCACCAAGCAAGGTATTGTAGATATAGATACCCGTAAAAGAAATGAAAGATAAAATTAACACACCCAACACATCGCCCGAATAAGGCGTTGCCTTCTCATACAGCATTTGCATAATAGAGGCACGATGAAACCAAGTACCGATTGCTAATGTCATAGCTCCAGCCCATACCAACTGAAAACTCAAACGCAACAAAGGCGCAACAGCTTGATTTCCCTTAATCAATCGCGCAAACATAGGCATTAAAAGCGTTGAAAATAGAAAACCAATAATACTCACCGCATCTAATAAACGATAGGCAGAGGCGTATATCCCCGCCTCTTTGTCACCATCGGGCAATAGTCGTTCCATCATCACAACGTCCGTGCGGGTATATACGCCCATCAAAAAAACGGATAAGGCATAAGGCAGCGACCCCCTCAGTATCAGCAACAAAAAAGGGACATTTAGGCGTAGTTTTAGGCGTTTGATATGTTTGAAAACGAGAAAAAAAGCGACCACACAGGTAATAAATACCGTGGTATTTTGCGCGTGTATAAACCATTCAATTGTGAATTTTGACCTAAATGGCTCTATAAAAATCAAGACTGAACAAAGGGAAATAAGTAAGATGCGGTCTAAAACAGTAAGGACGCTATTGGTTTTGTAGTAGCCTAACGCCGCTATATTGCTGCGCAAATAAATGAGCCATTGAAATAGGAGTTGATTGAGTGCAATGGAGAAAACAAGGGGATATAGTGCAAAATCGTATTGCAAAATATATGTTACAGCTAAAATGACGAGTAAATACACGCCACTCAATATCATTTTCAAGACCAGCATATTGGAAAAATACTTGTCTAACAAATGGCGATGCTGGGCTATTTCGCGGCTGTTAAAATTTTGGATACCTAAATCGCTGATGATATACAGCATGATGCAGAAACTCGAGAGAGTAAAATAAATACCATATGCTTGTTCGCCCACCAAATTTTGCACATTGCGATCAATCCCAAAAATGTAGATGGGCTTGATGATAACATTGATGACTATCAGGAAAATGATATTGACGAAGAACTCACGGTTCATATAGGAGAGAATGAAAGGTTAAATTGTTGTATTGTTAAATCTTAAACAATACAACAATTTAACCATATAACAATACATCGAAATTACGCTTGCGCTGCCGCCGTTTTTTCAGCCAGCATTTCTTTAACCAATTCAGTGGTCATAGATTTTGGACGCTCTAATGGAAAACCCAATGCACGTGACCAACACTGCGCCGCTAATACACCTAAGGCACGTGATACGCCGAATAGAACGGTATAAAAACCATATTCAGTCATACCATAATGCACCAATAAAGCACCTGAATGGGCATCTACATTGGGCCAAGGGTTTTTCACTTTACCCAAACTTTGTAAAATCGGTGGCACAGTGTTGAATATATTCCAGACGATTTGAACGATGTCGTCATCTTTACAATAATTTTCACCAAATACTTTTTGTGCAGTGAAACGCGGGTCAGGTTGGCGCAAAACAGCATGGCCATAACCTGGCACTACACGCCCTTCGGAAAGGGTTTTCTTCACATATTCAGCGATTTGCTCGCTCGAAGGTTTGCGCGTACCCAAACTTTCTACCATTTCAAATATCCACTTGATAACTTCTTGATTAGCTAAGCCATGCAAGGGTCCCGCTAAGGCATTCATGGCGGCAGCGAAGGATAAATATGGGTCACTCAAAGTAGAAGCCACCAAGTGCGTGGTATGTGCCGAAGCATTACCACCCTCATGGTCAGCGTGAATAGTCATATATAAACGCATCAAATTTTTGAAATCTGAATCTTCATACCCTAACATATGTGCAAAGTTAGCCGCCCAATCCAAACGGTCATTAGGAGCAATGCGGCTGCCATCTTTATATTTTCTACGATATATATAGGCGGCTATTGGCGTGATATTGGCAATCACGTTCATAGAATCTTCGTAAGTCGCGTCCCAATACTCTGATTTAGGCATGCCCTCCTCGTAGCGTTTTGAGAAAATACTATTGGATTGCATCGCCATAATGCCCATTGTGAATAGGGTCATGGCGTGCGTATCTTTTGGCATAGCGTCAATCGTTGCAAAAACGTGTTCTGGCACATTGCGGCGGCGTTCCCATTCATTGGTTAGCCAAAGCGTTTCTTCCTCCGTCGGAATTTCATCCGTGAGCATAAGCCAAAACAGACCTTCTGGAAGCGGTTCTTTCCCGCGACCGCGCGGGAGTTTTTCTTGTAATTCGGGAATAGTAAAGCCTCTGAAACGAATACCCTCTTGGGCATCGAGTAGAGACGTTTCCCAAATCATGCTTTTGATGTCGCGCATACCACCATAGGCTTGCCCGAGTGTCACTTCATCAATCACGGTGTTGCCATGTTCTTTAAGCATAGCTTTAATTTCCGCACCTAATGCAGCCGCTTTTTCTTTGAATTTCGCTTTTAATGGATCCATAAACGTGATTTATACTGAGGGGTACCGCGCCCCGAATTTTTAAAAAATAAACAGATATGTATTGCAAAAAGTTGCACTATTTAACGTAGGGCAAAAGTATAAAAATATACATTTAATTCTGTTTAAAACAGGTTAATAAAGTTTGGAAACGTTAGAGAAAAATTAAAAAGGTTCAAAAAGGATAAGCCCTTTTGAACCTTTTTAATTTTTGACACCTAATGGAAGACGTTAAAACTCCATATCGGCTAATTTTTTATCAATATCTTCTTGCTTGATGCCTTGTTTTTTCATACCCATTACAAGGGTATCGAAGCGGTTCGTTTTTTCAATTTGTTGTTGTTTAAAAATTTTCAGCTGGCTTTCGTCCAAAAGAACCATCAAACCATTGTCGGCTGTTTCAAAAGTGGACAGCCTTTTAGCGATATATTTTGTCATATCAGTTGCTTTCAAACTTTCCAATTTTCCTAACGCCTCATATTTGCTGGCTTGGATTTTTACAACCTCTTTCGCTTGCTCAGCTGAAAGGCTATATGTTTTCACCAATTCAGTGGTAGCGCGTTGAGCAACATTCATGGGCTTATTGGCTTTGTCGGATAGGCTTTGCGTCTGGCTAAAACCAAACGTAGCGAAAAAGAGGGCGATTATAGAGACAATAATTTTTTTCATTTTTTCTAAAAATTTGATAAACGATGTTAAAAAACACGGTATTCGATATTAACTCATAAAGAACACTCAAAATTATAATCTATTGGAAAAATAACCACATTATTTTTCATATTTTTTTTTAAAACCCTTCAAAAGCATTTAGAATAACAAAAAAAAAAATACGTTTTCTTACTACCTTAAACTCATAATACTACGCATTATGAAAAAAACTATAAAAAGCGCACCATTAAAAAATGGGTTTAACGGTACTGTATTTGGACAGTATTGAGAACAATTTAATTCATTATTAATCTTAAATTTTTATTTTTTATGAAAACTATTAAAACATTAATCGCACTTTTGACCATCACGAGCTTCATTGCTTGTCAAAAAGATGCACTCATCACTTACAAAACGGACGCAACAGAAGAACTGAGAACCAACAAAACTCTTTTGATTGATAACAACTGGGTTAAAATTAGCGAAATTTCAATAATTAATGGCGAAAAAGAAGATATTTTCGCTTTCTCTGAAGAATGTTCAAAGGATAATACATTGGAATTTAAAAACGACGGTAACCTAATCATGGGCGAAGGCGCTATGATGTGTGACCCTAATGGCAGAGAAACAACAGAAGGTAACTGGAGTGTCGAAGGTGCTGACTACACAAAAATTTTGGTAACTATGGAAAATTACTCGTACCAAGCTGAAATAACAGCATTGAATGAACTTGTTTTGGTTTGGAAATTCGTAAGCCCAAGCAATCCAGATGAAACAATCGAGCAAGTTTTTGTTAAGCGTCCTTAATTGCGCTTTCTCTATACCATCTAATAAAGGTCTTGCAAATCATTGATTTGCAAGACCTTTTGCATTATACTTATATTATACGAATAATTTCACATATGAACGTAAAAGGGTATTTGTGCATTAGTTTTCATTTCGTCAGGACGATTAAAATCGCCCCCTATTGATGGGTTTTCGTGGTCAAATCAATAGCGGTCGATTTCAATCGCCCTTCGGATGCCACCACAATCTTGAAATTCAGAATTATGGATATTATTTCAGTTCCCCTCAGTATTTTTTATAAAAATTGAAAAAAAATTAGCAAATCTCATATAAATTCCCTTAAATTTAGCCTATCAAATCTGCACATAGAGGACACGCCTTATTTTAAAAAACAATTCTCCACAAGGTATCGTACAATGTCCAAAAAAAGGATGTAAAAAATTGATTTTTAAGCATTTATATCCTGTACTAAAACATACGCAATACTGTATTCACTACTCAACACCAGTTTATGATGAAACCAAATGTTTTTTTCACTCGCCTTTCAGTAATTCTGTTAGTGGCTTTGTCGTTTGTTGCCTGCCGTCGTCAAATAATGGCTAAAAAAATGACCAAATCTATGGCTTCTTACGTGTATGCGTACTCAACAGGCACGCAGTCGAAATGGCAACCCGTGCGGGTGCGTTTCACGTCGCCCTTAGTGAGTGCCGACCAAGTGGGGCATAGTGTCGAAAGTAGTATCTTCAAACTTACCCCCTCAGTATCGGGCAGTGCTACGTGGGAAGATGCCCAAACTATTTTATTCAAACCCGAAAGTGGCTTCAAATCGGGGCAAAGCTATTTGGCTAATGTCAATTTAAAAAAATTATTCAAAGGCGTACCGAAAGATGCAGAGCTTTTTGAATTTGATTTTCATTGTCGCGCCTTGTATTTTGACGTGGCAATTGACGGAATGCAGCCCGAAAATGGCAACGATGCTACCCGCCAAGAGCTATTAGGTGAACTCATTACCTCAGATGCCACAGGCGATAAAAATTTAGAAAAAACCCTTAATGCCAAGCAAAACGGCAAGGCTCTAACAATTAATTGGAAACACGCTGACGATGGGCAGCACCATAATTTTAGCATTAAAGGTGTAACCCGCAACAATAGCGACGGTAAAGTATCACTTGATTGGGACGGTGGCGTTATTGATGCTGATGCGTCTGGGAATAAGGAAGTGACAATTCCTGCTATTGGTACTTTTGCACCTATGGGTATGCGTTTGGTGCAAGATGCCACACAATATATAAAGGTGTCATTCAGCGACCCCCTCAGTACCACGCAGGATTTGAAGGGACTTTTGCGTATCAACGACTGGTATGGCACGTTGCGCCACGCCGTTGATGGCAATAATTTGTTGATATACCCCAGCGAGCGCATATCGGGCAATCGTAGCCTCTATATAGATGCAGGTGTGCAAAATGCACAGGGCAAAAAATTGGCAAAAGCCGAAACTTATGCTTTAGAATTTGCCGATGTAAAACCCCAAGTACGTTTGATTGGTCGTGGCGTGATTTTGCCTAATTCAGATGGTTTAAATTTCCCTTTTGAAGCCATCAATTTGAACTATGTAGATGTCGAAATTGTCAAAATTTTCAATAATAATATTCTTCAATTCCTTCAAACTAACGATTTAGATGGTACAAATGAATTGGAGCGCGTGGGTAATATCATCATGCAAAAACGGGTATCCTTACGTGATATTAACCCCACATCATCTGCTACAAAGTGGACGCGCTACGGCGTGGATTTAAGTGAACTCATCAAAAAAGACCCTTCGGCGATATACCAAGTGCGTATTGGTTTTAGAAGAAATTATACGAGTTATAATTGTAGCAATACTGCTGTAAAAGACGATTTGCAAGGTATGACGCTGATGCAAGGCGACGATTTCCCAAGCAAAATTATTGATGAAAACGATAACGATTGGGGCAATCAAAAATCTATTTTTCGCTACGATTGGGATGGCGGTGAGAATATTACCCACAATTATCAAGAAGAAGAAAATCCTTGTAATGCCTCCTATTACAATCGCGACCATTTTGTCAATCGCAATATATTTGCTTCTGATTTGGGTATTATTGCAAAAAAAGGGGGCGATGGTTCTATATTTATCGCTGTTTCAGACTTAAAAAGCACCTCGCCGCGCAGTGGCGTTAAACTGGACTTTTATGATTATCAACATCAAATCGTTACATCCGTTACTACAAACGGTGATGGTGTGGCTATTGCAAAAGATTTTAAAGGCAAACCGTGGGTTGTTGTCGCTACAAGCGGCAATGAAAAAGGCTATCTGCCATTGAGCAACAATAATGCGTTGAGCCTTAGCCGTTTCGATGTGGCGGGTGAAACGATGCAAAAAGGGATGAAAGGCTTTTTATATGGTGAAAGAGGGGTATGGAGACCGGGCGATAGCCTGTTTTTAAATTTTATTCTGGAAGATAAGGATAATAAATTGCCAGATGATTATCCTATCACGCTTGAATTATATGACCCAAAAGGAACTTTGCAATACCGTACCACAACTATTGAAAATGTTCAAAATATATACCCTTTCCACATCGCTACCCGCGAGGACGCGCCTACGGGCAAATGGCGGGTAGATGTGAAAGCAGGTGGTGCAACATTTACAGAAAATATCAAAATCGAAACGGTCAAGCCCAATCGTTTGAAAGTAAATTTGGATTTTGGCAAAAAAGAAATTGCCGCTGGCGAAGAAAACCTTTCAGGAAATATGCAAGTCAATTGGCTGCATGGCGCACCTGCACGTGGGGCGAAGGTGAAAATTGACGCTGTTGTAGCTTCTGTGAAGACCGAATTTCCAAAATTCAAGGACTATGTATTTGATAATCCTACCAAATCTGTCAAATCGGACCCCTCAGTATTATTTGAGGGCAGCGTTGATGACAACGGTGCAGCGCGTATCAATGGTTCTATTCCGAAAGTTGAAGGCGCGCCCGGCAAGATGAAAGTAGGCTTTAAAATCCGTGCATTTGAGCCTTCGGGCGATTTCTCAAGCGATTATCGCACTTTAGATTATTCACCTTATAATACCTATACAGGTGTTGCCATTCCTAAAAATCAATATGGCGAAAAACGCTTGGATATTAACCGAAATGGCGAAGTAGCGGTATGTGCTGTTGATAAAAACGGAACGCCTATTCGCAATCGGACGATTGCTGCTAAAGTATATCGCTTAGAATGGCGTTGGTGGTGGGAAACAGGCAGCGATGACGAGGCGCAATTTACGTCTTCCAAAGATTTAACGCCCGTTTTGGAGCAAAATGTGACCACAAATACTGAGGGGGTCGCTTATATAAAAGTAAACGTAAGTCAATGGGGGCGTTATTTCGTCTATGCAGGTGATGTGAATAGTGGGCATTATACAGGCGATTATTTCTACTCTGGCTACCCTTGGGACGATGATGATAATGGCAGTATGAGCCGCAACAATGCTGCGATGTTGAGCTTTAGTACCAATAAAGATAAATACAAAACAGGTGAAACAATTGAATTGAATATACCCACACCCGATGCAGGAAAAGCCTTAATTTCGATTGAAAATGGTTCAAAAGTGCTTGAAAGTAAGTGGATTAGTACCCATAGTGGTATGACGAAATATACCTTCAAAGCTACGCCCGAAATGGCTCCAACGGTATATGCTTTCGTGACATTGGTACAACCACACAACAATAAAAACAACGATTTGCCCATGCGGATGTATGGCGTAACACCCATCAATGTGGAAGACCCTAAAACCCGCTTAGAACCCATCGTTTCCCTACCCGATGAACTCAAACCTGAGCAAAAAGTGACGGTAGAGGTGCGCGAAAGATTGGGCAAACCAATGGCATATACCATTGCCTTAGTGGACGATGGACTTTTGGATTTAACCCAGTTCAATACCCCCGACCCCTGGACGACGTTCTATGCTCGTGAAGCACTTGGCGTACAGACGTTTGATGTCTATGACCAAGTATTGGGTGCATATAGTGGACAATTGCAGCGCATCTTGAATATCGGTGGCGACAAGGCGGGCAAACCTAAAAATGCCCAATCTGCCATGCGTTTCAAGCCTGTGGTGATGAATTTAGGTCCTTTTTTCGTCAAAGGAGGCAGCGTAGGGCGGCATGATATTACCATTCCGAATTATGTAGGCTCTGTCCGCGCGATGGTTGTTGCTGCCAATAATGGTGCATATGGCAAGATAGATAAGACCATGCCTGTTAGAAAATCCCTGATGGTATTGGCGACATTGCCGCGCGTTTTAAGCCCAAAAGAGACGTTAAAATTACCCGTCAATGTGTTTGCAATGGATGGTAAAGTGAAAAATGCGACTGTATCCATTGTAGAAAGTTCTGGTTTGATACAATTCAACGGGCAGACTTCAAAAGCAGTAACATTCACACAGCCGAGTGATAAAATGGTGGATTTTGATATGACCGTCAATGAAGGTGTGGGTGTTGCAAAATTTAAAATCCTTGCCGAAGGTGGTGGGGAAAAGACGTGGCAGGATATTGAAATCCAAGTACGTAACCCTAATCCTGTCGTAACAGATATTAAAAATGCCGTCGTGCAAGCGGGTGAAAGCTATAATTTGAATTATCAACCCGTCGGTGTTTCGGGTACGAATAACGTGACTTTGGAGGTTTCAACTATTCCGCCGATTGATTTAGCAAGCCGCTTGCAATATTTGTTGCAATATCCTTATGGCTGCGTGGAACAAACGACAAGTTCCGCTTTCCCGCAACTATACGTGGATAAAATCATGAATTTGGATGAAGGGAAAAAGAAATTTATTGCCTCTAATATCAAAGCCGCTATTGACCGTCTTAAAATGTTTCAAACCCCAACAGGTGGTTTTGGCTATTGGCAAGGTGAAGATGCGCCCGACCTATGGGCAACCAATTATGTAGGGCATTTCTTACTTGAAGCCAAGCAAATGGGTTATGCTTTGCCGCCAACTATGCTTGAAAATTGGGTGAAATACCAACAGCAAAATGCCAAAAGATGGAACCCCGTTGCTCAAAATACTGAGGGGGGATGGCGCGATGAAAGTAGAGATTTGACACAAGCCTACCGCCTCTACACCTTAGCTTTATCAAAAAATCCAGAAGCGGGGGCGATGAATATTTTAAGAGAAAAACAAAATTTACCCGTAGCAGCGCGTTGGGCATTGGCTTCTGCATATAGCCTTGCAGGAAAACCCGAAGTGGCGAAACAATTGGTTAATAATATGGCTACATCTGTTCCTAAATACCGAGAAATATCCTATACTTTTGGCTCTGAATTGCGCGACCAAGCCATGATATTAGAAAGTTTGGTGCTGATGGGCAATACAAACCAAGCGGTGCAAGTAGCACGTGAGGTCAGTCAAAAATTGAGCTCGGGCGATTGGTATGGCACGCAATCTGTTGCCTATGGTTTACTCTCGATGGCAAAATTTGCGGGCAAAACCCAAGCGGGTAGCGAATTTGCCTTTGCCTATACCATCAATGGCAAGTCAGGTAATTTTAAATCTACTGCACCGATTGCCCAAATAGATATGCCGACCAATGCTACCAATAGCCTTTCTGTTAAAAATACGGGCAAAAGTCCATTGTTTATCCGCGTAATACTGAGGGGTAAGCCCGCCGTAGGTGCTACGGGTGAACAGCCGATTGCCAGCAATTTGACGATGCGCATCGAATATAAAACCATTAAAGGCGAAGCTCTTGACCCTTCTATGTTGCGACAAGGCACAGATTTTATTGCCGAAGTAACGGTAGCCAATCCAAGCACTTTGGGCAAAAATTATAAGGAAATGGCTCTTTCGCAAGTATTCCCTTCGGGTTGGGAAATTCTGAATAGCCGAATGGATAAGGTGCAAGGCTGGAACAATACAACCGTTCCGCGCTACCAAGATATCCGAGACGACCGCGTCAATACGTTCTTTGACTTGCCACAAGGCAAATCGCATACCTATCGCGTGCAGCTCAATGCTGCCTATCTTGGTCGCTACTATCTCCCAGCGCAACAATGTGAAGCGATGTACGACAATTCTATCTCCGCGAGACAAACAGGTAAATGGGTAGAAATTGTGGGTGATACGCGGAAAACGATGTAACAAAGAGAAAAATACTGAGGGGTATAAATGGGTTTGGTATCTTAAAAAAAAATATGCGTCAAATAAAGCAACTGAAATAAAACTCAAAACGTTATTTTTGCAAAAAATAAATGTATAAAATGAAAAAGATATTAGTCGTACTTATTGCGCTGTTGCCTTTATTTTTAACGGCACAAAACACGGATGATGCCCCAAAACCGCTCAATCTTATAGAGCATATGCAGAAAATGCAACGCGAAATGTTCAAAAATTTCGGTATGATGGGTGATAGCACTGAGGGGGGTATGATGCGCATGGATACCTCGATGTCAAAGCCTTTCGGTATGCTTTTCGATGGCGAAAAATGGCAATCAATGATGCCCAACGACACATTGATGTCAAATATGATGCGTAATCTTGAAGAACGGATGTCAAAAATGAAAGACGGCTTCGATATGTCCGATATGCTCAAAGGCTTCGGGGATATGTTTGGCAACGGCTTCGATATGCCATCTACACCCATGCCACGCGTGAAGCCTAAAGAAAAAGAACGCAAAGGCGAAGAAGAAAAAAAAGAAAAAAGTTACTCTACTGAAAAGATTTGAGAACTTTGAACACTCAAAAAGTGTTATCTTCGCACAAAATTTCATTATTCAACGCTGAACTTTTAATTCAGTAAAAAAAAGTTTGCTCAATGTATTATCAAATCAATCAACCACAATATCCACCACATTTGACCGCACCCATGGAAGCGGAATTGACAGAACAAGGCTTCGATAGCCTCAAAACACCCGAAGCGGTGGCTGATACTATCGAAAAAACCGAAGGTACTGTATTCGTATTGGTCAATTCTGTATGCGGTTGCTCAGCGCGTAATGCGCGCCCTGCGGCAATATACGCCACACGCGATGGCAAAAAACCAGATAAAATGGTAACAGTTTTCGCAGGTGTGGACGGTGCAGCTGTTCAAAAAGCGCGCGAATACTTTTTGCCTTATCCGCCTTCATCTCCATCAATGGCATTGTTCAAAAATGGTGAATTGGTTCATTTCATAGAACGCAGAAATATTGAAGGCAATGATGCCCGTTCTATTGCAATAGAACTCAAAGGCGTATTTGAAGAATTTTGTTAGTAAAAAGTCTTGAAAATGATATACAAAAGGCACTTTGGCGTAAATCCCAACAGTGCCTTTTGTAATTATATACTGAGCATACCCCTCAGTATTTTTTCCAATTTAAGCCCCTTCTTTCTCCGTCATCACCCTAAAATACAGGATCGCTTTTTCTTTCAACAACCGTTCCTGCGTCTTTTCACCCGTTAGTTCAAGCATTTTTACAGGTTTATAGTGGGGCCAACCTTCCGTATCGCGCCCAATAAACTCGTAATAACCCTCTTGGCTAAGCAACTCGCATACTGCAATGTGCATCAAGTCTTGTTTTTCTTCCTTCGTAAATTGCTTGCGCCAATAACCCAATTCTTGAATACCTATCATAATGAGGACGACATTCAAATCAGGCAGCGTATCTTGTTTCAAAGCATTTTGTACGATATGACGCACCCGCAACCATTCAAAATCAAATTCCCAATCTTCCATTAGTTTGTCTATATTTTTAGAGCAAGCATGGAACACCAAAGTTTTAAAACAATCACATCATGTCACTACGTAACTAAGGATATTCTGTGGTTTGGTGCTTGTTATAAACATTAAGACCCTATCGGGTCTATGAAAACAGTATTGACTTTTGTCGCGTTAGCGACAATATGTTTATAATAAACCACTATCACCAAAATTTTCTTAGTCACGTAGTGACGAGATGTGATTACTTAAAAATACAGGTATTTCATATTTGCAAATCGTTATTAAATTTTATCGCCGCAAAGATAGTTGTAAAAAATAGTTAAACAAAATCACTTAAAATGCAAGTTTGTAGCGTTATTGCCAAGTTATCTTTATTTTCGCCCTGCAATTTTCAGAAACTTATAAAATGTCCTTATTGGCTCGTTTATCTCCATACTATTTTTACAAAAAGTGTAACGGAACACTGTTCCGTGTTATGCGATTTAGCCCAACGGAACAGCGTTCCGTTGCACTTTTTAATATACTTTTTTTAACACTACTTACGTTTTTTTCAAGTTGCGCCAACGTAGGCGCACTTAAAGGTGGTGCAAAAGATACCACGCCACCCAAAGTTGTTGAAAAAGGCTCAACGCCCAATATGCAAACCAATTTTAAAAAACAGCCCATCTTACTGACCTTCGATGAGTGGATAAAATTGGATGATGTATTTACCCAAGTGGTTGTATCGCCGCCCTTAAATGAACTCCCCGAAGTCGTGTTGGATAGAAAAACGGTGCGTTTTGAGTTTGCCAAAGAAGAAGTTTTGCGCGAAAACGCGACATATACCATTAATTTTGGCAATGCCATCAAAGATTTGACTGAGAGCAATGCCACAGATTTTCGTTTCGTTTTTTCTACGGGTAATACCATTGATTCGCTGATGGTTGTCGGCAAGGTCGTTGATGCTTTAACGGGGCAACCTACTGAGGGGGTATTGTTGATGCTCTATGACAATCTTTCTGATACTGTTGTGAAGAAAAAACGCCCTTTTTATTTTAGCAAAACCAATAAAGAAGGTATTGCCAAAATAGAAAATGTACGGAGTGGCACGTTCAAAGTATTTGCTTTGAAAGACAATGATGTTAATTATTTATTCAATCAAGATATTGAAAAAATAGGTTTCCCAATAGAAAATCTGATACTTTCGGCAGATAATGCCGCCCCTATCAAGCTCGATTCTGCTACTATGAAAAATGATACTTTGCGCCGACAAGCCGATTCGGTGGCAGCTGCAAAATCGGCTTTGGTTATTCGCCTATTCGACCCCGAAAAGCAGTTGAAAATTATGAATAAGGATTTGGATAAATATGGTGTGGCAAAATTGATATTCAATCAGCCCATCAAAAAAGCTGAAATCCGTTTCGATAATATCAATCAAAATGCTTTGACGGAAGTGAATAAGGATACGATGCTCGTGTGGTACAATCAAGGAGACGAGGCGGCGTGGAATATTTACAATACTAATGGCGACAAAACGGATACTTTGCGGGTGCGCCCAAGAGGGAGGTCTGATTTTTTTAAGAAAAATAAATTGAGCCTTGTGGGCGATATTAAAACTTCATTAGTAAATATTACGAAACCCTTAACACTAAACTTTAATTTTCCGATACAAAATATAGATAAAGAGCGTTTTAAACTATTAGATACAGCCAAAAAAGCCGTACCTTTTACCCTCATTCAAGACAGTTTATCAAAAAGAAAATTAACAATACAAGCCACCCTCCAAGAAGGCAGACAATACGACTTATCAATATTACCCAACGCACTCACCGATATTTATAATTTCAAAAATACCGATACTTTAGATGCAAAAATAAATGTGCAATCTAAGAAGGAATTTGGCGATGTGATGATTGAAATCAATGGTTTAGATAGCTCAAAAAGCTATATATGCCAATTGGTAACGGGTGGTGGAGACATCGTAGCGGAACGTTTTATAGACAAATCTAAGGCATTCAAACAATTGGTAGAATGGCTTCAACCTGACCAATACACGCTCAAAGTAATTGAAGATATAGACAGCAATCGCCAATGGGATACGGGCGATTATGATAAAAAACGACAACCCGAACGTATATTTTTAAAACAACTCGAACCCCTGCGTGCCAATTGGAACGTAGATACTGAGGGGTTAGTGATTATTTTTTGATTTTACCCCTAACCCCAGAGGGGAACAAAATGGGAAGCATGTTAGAACAAAAGCCTTAATTTTAGAATACTTCGCATATGTTCCCCTCTGGGGTTAGGGGGCAAAACCAACGCACCACGTCTAAAACTGATTATTGAGCATTATTCAAAAAAACAAGCGCATGAAAAGACAAATACTCAACCTGTTGTTGGTGCTGTGTGTCGGTGTGTTACACAGCCAAATAGTAAGTAATTTTAGTACAAATACTGAGGGGTGGATTGTTGTGGGTGACAATGGCACTTTTCAACAACCTACCTATAATCCAACAGGAGGCAATCCCGGTGGTTTTATATCAAGCATAGACCAAGGCATTGATGGCACATGGTATTTTGCCGCGCCCTCTAAGTTTATTGGCAATAAATCGCATTTTTATGGCAGAAATCTACGATTTGAGCTAAAACAGTCGCGCACCAATAGCCAATTCAATGACGGAGATTTGATTATGGAAGGTACTAATGGCATGATACTCATGTTCAATACCGACGATAATCCTAATACGACTTGGACACCCTATACTGTTGCCTTGACCGAAGCCTCGGGTTGGCGCGTGAACGGCTACTCTATTCTTTCTCGCCGACCAAATCAAGCAGAGTTCAGAGCCGTATTGTGTAATATCAAACGCTTATGGATACGCGGCGAGTTTGTGGACGGTGCAGACGAAGGAGGTTTGGACAATGTAATACTCGAAGGTAATAACTGTGCGCCCAATACTGCCATCGTGAATAGAACCATTTGTAGCGGACAAACTTTCACATTTAGAGGCAAACAATACAAAACAGCGGGCACATTCCAAGATACTGTGCCTTTTTGCTTCCCGCAATGTGATAGTGTTTATACCATTAATATTAATGTAACATTACCCATTACAAGAGCGACAAGTGCCACAATTTGCGAAGGCGATAGTATCAAAATTGGTACGCGCTTCCGCAAAACTGCAGGGGCATATATTGACACTTTAAAAAGCGTCGGTGGTTGCGATAGCATCGTCACGACTACTTTGTCGGTTAAAAAGCCCGCTACAAGTACCCAAAGTATCAGTATTTGCGAAGGTGATGCCCATAAAGTAGGCGATAGCACCTATACAAAAGCGGGTACTTATCGTACAATACTGAGGGGGGTAAATATTTGTGATAGTACCATTGTCACGAACTTAGCGGTCAATAAAAAAGCGATTAAAAATATAGATACTACTGTTTGCGCAGGTAAAAGTGTGCTTATCAATAGTAATATTTACACAAAAGCGGGTATTTATAGGGATACTTTCCGCCGCCGTCCGCCATTGTGCGATAGTATCGTAACTTTGACCATCAAATACAATCCTCTGCCCGAAATTACTGAAAATGTGGTTTTATGTAAAAACGACTCCACTTATGTGCGCGGTAGGCTGTTTGGCAGAGCGGGTACGTTTAGAGATACGTTAAAAAATTATAGTTCGGGATGTGACACTATTATTGTTACCAATGTCACGACTTCAAATTTGAGCGTACAATTGGGGGTTGATGTATCTCTCGAAAAAGGCGATAGTCTTAGACTTGACCCAAATGTTACGGGTGGTAATAATTTGAAGTGGACTTGGACACCCCCACGCGGTTTGAGTTGTACAAATTGTAAAAATCCTATTGCCAGACCCGACAAAAGTGCTACTTATGTCGTAGAAGTAAGGGATACAGTAGGCAAATGCGTTGTCAAAGATGATATTGCTGTAACGGTGAAGGCGTGTGATAAAATATTTTTTCCAGACGCTTTTTCACCTAATAATGATGGCAATAATGATGTTTTCATCCCGTTTGGTGCAGCTTGCGCTAAAAGCGTCAAGCGTATGGTCATTTTCAGCCGCACAGGTCATTTGATATATACTGTGAATAATGTGCCGTTGAATGATCCTAAAAATGGGTGGGACGGCACGTTTAGAGGAAAAGATTTGCCCAACGATGTCTATGTTTACCTCGTAGATATTGAATATGGCAATGGCGAAGTGAAAACTTTTTCGGGCGATTTGACATTAATAAA
>JAYVKQ010000350.1:0-6547 GCA_043768285.1 Saprospiraceae bacterium
AGATTTAGGGTAAGATTTTTGAGAAATTTTGATTGGTTTTTTTATTTTTTTCAAAAAAATAAAAAAACCAATCAAAATTTCTCAAAAATCTTACCCTAAATCTTTTTTTAACGTGTCATATTCTTTCAATCCTTTCTTTCAATCACTACTTTTCTTACATTTTTCCCTATCATAGGCTTATAAGTTTAGCGAAATGGTAAACGAATCACTAATTTACTGAAAAATTAGGGACACGCGCCGTCATAACGTTATAGAAAGTCATCGGATGGATACGGAAATGACAGAACCGCGTCAAAGGCAAAGCTCTTATAAGGGATAATACTTCGTTTTCTGTATCGGCGTTAAAAACCGCCCAACATCTACCCGTTTCGAGTGAAACGCCGTATGTCACCAATTTTCCTTCCTCAAAATATTGGTTTACCAGAGCGCGCTGTTCGGGTATGCGGCTCGAAAAACGCTCGGTGATGATACTTGGGAGCGTAAAATCAACCATAAATTGTAAAATGTCATTGTCCATTATTATGATATTTGTGGGTAGGTTTACATTTAAAGTGCGAATACAAAAATACTATTTATTTTGAAACTACCCGATTTAATTATCACTATTAACAATCCAATAGATATATCAATAAATGCATATAACTTTTATTTTTATATTCAATGTTACAACAATTACTAAATAGAAATGTTAAGGTTTAAGCCGTTTACATCATTTATGCAATATTTGCGTTAAGTATTTTATAAATCGTGTTATATTTGTAAAAACAACTTTTTATGAGTATCGAGAGGGAAATCAAAAGCAAATTTAGGAACGAACACCACAAAGCATCTGTCAACTTACTCTACACATGCAATTGGCTTCAAGAGCAACTTAAAAAACATTTTGACCGTGGTGGGTTGACCAATCAACAATACAATATCTTGCGCATACTAAGAGGTAGTGATGCGCCACTTTCGACACTCAAAATTCGAGAACGCATGCTCGACAAAATGAGTGATACCAGTCGTATTGTTGATAGGATGGTCGCAAAAGGCTTGGTGGATAAGAAAGCTAACACTATAGATAAGCGGTTAGTGGATATTACAATTGCCCAAAAAGGATTAGAACTTATCAATTGGTTGGATAATTTCTCGGGCGATGTAGATGGTACGATGCAGAATTTATCAGACGAAGAAGTTAAATTGCTTAATAATCTGTTGGATAAAGTTAGAGATATAGAATAAAATACGGCGTTCAAGCACGATGTGGGTACTTTTTTCAGAAATTTAGACAGCGTCTTGGATTTTTTGAAAAAAATCAAAACGCTGTCTAAATTTCTAAAAAAAAGTACCCACATCTGGACATTAATTAAAACTTATAGCACCCAGTTTCTTTGCGAGAGGATTTTCTACGTGCAGGCTTCATCGTTTTTTTTCCAAAAAAAGAAAACCACGAAGACTTTTTATGCGACTTTGCAGTATATGAATTACGCGAACCGACGCTATTATTCTTCATCATTTTCGTATTGCCTGATACTTTCACAGAAGTGCTTTTTTGTTGTTTTTCTACCACATTTTCCTTCTTTTTCTTATCAAAGCTGCTCATATCCACGCCATTCTCAAAAACGGGCGGCGGCAAGTCACCACTTACTTTCTTAGGTATTTTGGCACTGACTATGAGCATATCTGCATCTTTATTTGAAGATGTATTCATTTTTTCAGTGACAACTGAGGGGGTATTGTTATTAATGTTGTCCTTGCTGCTATTTGTATAGGTAGAAGTTTCCGCATTGGGCGTTGTAGTTTCTGGTGCTTCATTAACGCCATTGTCCTTAATTGTTGGGATATTCATATTGGGCGTACCAAAATTAGGCATATTAGGCATATTATTGCTCGATATGGATATAGGTTTAGCCTTATCTAATTCCGCGACGGGTGGCGGTGGTGGCGGTGCAACCGAAATACGCACCACATCGCCCAAGCCATAATCGCTTGAGATTTCGCCCAAAACGTCAGTATCGGTAGCCCCATCTTTTTTATAGACTTCGGTAGTATTGGCGTATTTTTTATCCGTTTTTGTATTTTTTATAGCGTTGTTTTGGGCAGATAATGTTGAACAACTCAAAACCAGCCAACAATATATCCATATTTTTCTTAATTCAATTCGTGTTTTCATTGTGTGTTTTATTTATTAGATTGTATAGAATTTTTAAAATAAATCATTGATTATCAATATTTAAAAAAAATTCTGCCTTCTAAAATTGTTGAAGATACCCCTTCGACCTGTCCTAAAGAAAAAACGGGGTGTTTTGAAATATCACAGAGGGATTTCAATAAAAAACGCCACTGTGCTGTACAAATCGCTTATCGCATCACGCCCGTTGATGGCTGACCAATTTTTTCTAATTTGATGATTTTACGATACAGGTCTTTATCTTCAATTATTTCTTTCAAAGTACGGTTCCAAAGCGGGTCTTCGCTGCTGACACCCGTAATTTTGATTTCAGTACGGCGATTTTTTTGATGCTCGACTTCAGAACAATTAGTGCCATTGCTGCAATAATTAATCAACTCCGTTTCGCCATAGCCTTTTGATGTAATATTTGCTGAGTTGATGCCCATTACATCAACCAGATACTGCACTGCCGAAGCTGCACGTCTGTCCGATAATGACAAGTTGTAAGTATCTGAGCCGCGTACATCGGTATGCGCACCCAACTCTACTTTTACGGAAGGGTTGTCTTTTAAGAAAGTTGATAACTTATCAAGCACCTTAGCCGCATCGGTACGGATAAATGATTTATCAAAATCGTAGTAAATATTTGGTATCACGAATTTTTTACCGATAGCAATGGTATCTAAATCAATATTGCCCAATAAATAGCCCAATTCGTTGTTGTGCGTCATTAAAGCCACTACATCAGGTTCGCGCACGCCCATACCGTCCATACAAAGGATACAACCATTCACATTCACATAGGCTTCAACACGGCGGTTGATGTAGCCAGGTTTGCGTACCAATAAGGTATAGTGATTACCTTCCACGAAAGGAAAATTGAAAACAGATTTTGGATTGCTGGCAATAGTCAACTCCTGCTCTTTGGTTGTGTTGTTGTAAATTTCTACCTTGCAGTCGCGAAGTGAATTCATTGGGTCTTTATTTTGCGCTTTGTCAAAAACGGTTACATCCAAGACGTAGCCTGGCTTATTTTCGAGTGCAAAATCTTGTTTATTCGTCATTTCTTCTTGCGTAAAAATGCGTTGCCCTTTGAAGTAAGTGCTTTTTTTTACTTCCATACGATACCGCTCCTTTGCGGGTAAATTAAGGGCATAATGGCCATTGTCATCGGTTGTTGCCGTACCGATTAATTGGTTCATTTTATCATCATAAATGGAAATAACCGTTGCAGGAAGTGGATTGTCATTATTTTTATTTTTGACAACGCCTTCAAGTGCGAGGGGAGTAGTTGAAGTAGGTTTATTAAACTCTACTTGTGCCTTAGTAAATAAAGGCGAATAAAGGAAAAAAAGTGTAATCAGTGTCAGTTGCTTCATAGCTTTAAATAAATTTTTAGATGATTAAGACATTTTAAAAAATGTACTTTCGAGAAATTGCTTTCTCCCCAAAAAATTTATTATGCCCTTTCTATATTTTATTAGTAGAAATTTTAGCAATTGATACTTTTCTAAAATTTCATAAGATTATAATTATAACGCAAAGATATTCCCTGCGGAACGCCATGTCAAGAAAATTATTGTTAAGGAGATATTAATCTTTATTAAATATAGACCTTTTAGGTTAAATTTTAGGTTTTTATGAGAAAATGAAAATTTGTGACATATTAACAATATAAATTCAAATCATTTCACAAGCAAAAAATTAATTTATACCGGTTATAATTACCTAACATTTGTTTTTTATACCATTTTTTCGTTCCTTTTGATGAAAAATACGCCCGATAATATTGGGACAGGTCGAGGGGGTAAGTGACAAATAATTATATTCACGCGTTTATTTAATAATTTAAAATAAAAGTTTAATTTTGTAGAATTATACAATCTTTTTGTTTTCAATATGTCCAATCCTAATCCTAATCTTGATGCTTCGGGTAAAACGCAATCTTCGGAAGAAAAGCTGATTGAACGCGCGTTACGCCCCCAGATTTTAGCCGATTTTAGTGGTCAAGCTAAAATCGTTGATAATTTGAAAATATTTATCCAAGCTGCCAAAATGCGCGGCGAGGCTCTTGACCACGTTTTGCTGCATGGGCCTCCGGGTCTTGGCAAAACGACTTTGGCGCATATTGTATCTAATGAGTTAGGCGCAAACCTCAAACTCACATCGGGTCCAGTGCTCGAAAAACCAGGCGATTTGGCTGGTTTGTTGACCAATTTGGATACGGGCGATGTGCTATTTATTGATGAAATACACCGTTTGAATACCGTTGTGGAGGAATACCTCTACTCCGCTATGGAGGATTATAAAATTGACATTATGATTGATTCGGGTCCTAATGCCCGTTCTATTCAAATTACTTTAAGCCCATTTACGCTGATTGGTGCAACCACCCGTATGGGTTTGCTGACTTCACCCATGCGTGCACGCTTTGGTATCAATTGCTTGTTAGATTATTATGATATTGCAACTTTGAAAAAAATCATATTCCGTTCTGCCGAGATATTAAATGTGCCACTCAATGATGATGGCGCAAGCGAAATTGCGCGACGCAGTCGTGGCACACCGCGTATTGCCAATGCCCTTTTGCGGCGGGTGCGCGATTTTGCACAAGTAAAAGGCAATGGCAGCATTGACATAGCGATTGCTCAATATGCCCTCAATGCGTTGAATGTAGATGAAAGCGGCTTAGATGAAATGGATAACCGCATATTGACCACCATTATTGAAAAATTCAAAGGCGGTCCCGTTGGTTTGACCACCATTGCAACCGCAGTTGGCGAAGAAGCTGGTACTATTGAAGAAGTACACGAGCCTTTTTTAATTATGGAAGGCTATATCATGCGCACACCACGCGGACGCGAAGCGACAGACAAAGCATACAGACATATCGGTTTGGTACCGCCTCCAAGCTCACAGGGGCAGTTGTTTTAAAACTTTATCAATATATGCTCGTTTATTGGTTGAAAAATATAATTTTGCAGCTTATTGAAAACTTAACAGTAGCCATTGACAACTAATATATTCTACCATTTTGGTCGCTACCTCCTCATGCTGCGGACAGCGACATCGAAGCCCGAAAACTTCAGAATGTACTGGAACGAAACCATGCGTCAGATGAACGATATTGGTATTGGTTCGGTCATTATAATAGCCCTTATCTCGGTTTTTATTGGCGCAGTGGCGGCAGTTCAGTTTGCTTATCAATTGGATGGGCAATTGGTACCACGCTATTATATTGGCTACATCGTGCGCGATTTGTGCATTATCGAACTATCGCCTACCGTATCGTGCTTAGTATTGGCGGGTAAAGTGGGGTCAAATATGGCAGCCGAGATTGGCGGTATGCGTCAAAAAGAGCACATTGACGCGATGGAAATCATGGGTGTTAATACGGCAGCCTATCTTATTATGCCCAAGGTAATAGCCGCCTTAGTGGTTATCCCTCTTTTGGTAGCCATATCAGCATGGGTTGGCATAATGGGTGGCTATATTGCGACTGTACCAACAGATTTATTATCACACAGTGATTTTGTACGGGGATTGCGCTCATTTTTTATACCTTATTATGTGTTTATGATGTTTGTAAAGGCAGTGGTCTATGCTTTTTTATTGACATCTATTTCGTGCTACCAAGGGTATCATGTACGCGGTGGCAGTATTGAATTGGGGCAAGCCAGCACTAATGCTGTTGTATATAGCGATATTGCTATTTTGTTAGCCGATTATGTGATTACTATATTATTGACGACATAAACAGATGTACGATTTTTGATGAACGATGTACGACCAGCAAAGTGTAAATTGAAGATTACTAATAATTTTTAGGTTGCAGGTCGTACAACATTCATCAAATATCGTTCATCCATACCCCCTCAGTATTTTGGACAAAAAGAAGCGGTCAAACAACACTTGTTGCCTGACCGCCAATATCATCGGAATATAAAAATTGTCAATTAATACCTTGCACCAAAAGCGAAACCTCGTTGTTCAAGACTTCAATAAAGCCTTTTTCAATAGTGAATTTCATTTTTTCACCGCCTTCTTTTACAACGGTAACCTCTCCTTTGCTCAATGCAGATACAATAGGTGCGTGGTTTTTCAATACTTGAAACTGTCCACCTTTCCCTGGTACTTTTACAGACGTAATTGCGCCTTTGAAAATTTCTTTATCTGGTGTTAAAACGGAAATATTCATTTTATAATGGATAATTTATAATGGACAATGGATAATATTTAATGGATAATTTATACTGGATAATGGATAATTTATAATGGATAATATAGAACTGATGGGAATGTTCAGAAAAGTGTGTCAAAAAATAAATAATTATGAAATAAATAATTTTCAACAAAGGCGGAAAAGCGTTTTCCATATTTCAATGCTTTGAT
>JAYVKQ010000351.1:0-2312 GCA_043768285.1 Saprospiraceae bacterium
CGTCAGTGCAGCAATACTTTGGCGCATAAATTTTGGATAAGCATTGACTTTGTTGAATACCTTTTGTGTTACTTCATATTTGGTATAACCGCCAAATATTTCATCGCCTCCATCGGCGGAAAGGCTTACGGTTACTTGTTGCCGCGCCAATTGTGCGACCAAATACGTAGGAATACCTGAACTATCACCAAAAGGCTCGTCATAAAAGTCGGGCAACTTGGGTACGATGCGCTTAAAATCTTCTTCAGTGCAGTACAGCTCTGTGTGATCGGTGCCAATATGTTGCGCTATTTGCTTGGCAAATTCTGCTTCGTTCAAATCTTTATCTTCAAAACCAATCGTGAACGTTTTGAGTTGCGTGTTGCTGTTTTTTTGTAAGAGTGCCGTTACCAATGACGAATCAATTCCGCCACTCAAAAACATACCCACTGGCACATCTGCCACCATCCGCAATTGAAAACTCTCTTTCAAAAGGGGTTCTAAGGCTTCGGCATAGGCATTTTCATCTTTCAAAACGCCATTATACTGAGGGGTATAGCACGCGTTTACATCCCAATAACGAATGGTGCGAATATTTTTTGACGCATCTATTTCTAACCATGTGGCTGGTTCTACTTTATGGGCATATGTGTAAATGCTCAAAGGCGATTGGATATAGCCTTGCTGCAAAAATAGAGAAACAGCGTCTTTATTAATCGTTTTATCGAAATCGGGATGTTGATGAAACGATTTAAGCTCGGAGGCAAACATAAACAAACCATCTTTCAAATACCAATAAAGCGGCTTCACGCCTACCCTATCGCGGCACAATCTCAATATCTGCTTATCTTTATCCCACAGCGCAAAAGCAAACATACCCCGATACCGTTGTACGGCATCGTAACCCCATTCGTGAAAACTTTTGAGAATGACTTCCGTATCCGTACCCGTTGTAAAAGCATAGCCTTTTTGCTCCAATTCGGCTCTGATTTCTTGAAAATTGTAGATTTCGCCGTTATATATAATTGTATAATGCAACCAGTGAATGGGCTGTGTACCCGCTTCCGATAAATCTAATATTGACAATCGGCGATGGCCTAATGCCAAATTGCCCGCTACAAAAACACCCGCAGCATCGGGTCCTCCATAGCTCAAAGCATCGCGCATTCGCACAACGATGTCTTCAATGTTATTGTTATTGTTGGCTTGTTGCCAAAGTCCTGCTATTCGGCACATTTACTTTACAAAAAATTTCAGCCTGTAACCGATCTTATCGGCACATATCGAGGTGTATCAAAATAAGCGTTAAAATTTGGGCTTGTTCCCATTAAAGAAAAATTGTTTATGCGACAGCAACTACCTTTGTTTTAATTCTCTTTGTTTTCTGCACTACGTGTGATTTGGACCATAGCACCGCTAAAACAAGCCCGAAAAATGGCAAACAGGGTACTTTATACCGCACCAATGCCCCAAAGTTGAATACCGAAATACCAATAGCTCCCGCAAAAATAAGCGTAAAAACAAGGCTAAAGGTGACCAACGGATTCGCTATAATGATGTAAAAGATTTTAAATATATTGAACTTAAACCGATACAATAAAATTAAGGTAATGACTAACAAAAAAGCACTCTCAAAAGCACTTAGCAGCATGACAGGGTTGCGCACCTCCCATACATAGGGTCTAAAAAGCGTCGCATTTACCCCCGCAGGAAACATCTTAATCAAACCAGCGGGTGTTGGGTCAAATGTCCCTAACGTAAATTTACTGCCCGAATGGGTATCCGCTTTCATGTTTTTTTGGGTCGTCGCAATACTCTCGATTACGGCATCCGTGGCATACCTTTTTGTCTCCTCGCTCTGAGTCAGCTTTTGAAAGGCAAATGCTCCCCCAACAACCGCGAAGGCAATCAGAAAGAGGAAAGTAAAACGTCTGACAATGGCACTTTTTATTCTATTGTTGTATTGTAAAAATATCCAAAATATCAAAGCAGGCGCAAAAGCAACAATAATATAGGCTTTGACGATATAGACTGCCGTGCCAGAAGCGATAATACCCAATACCGAAAAAAATACCTTTTTTCGTCTAAAAATGCCCATCGTTACCGAATACAACAAAATACCCAATGCCCCTAAGCAAATAGGCTCTTTGCCAAATGCCGAAGACCAATAAATGGCTGATGGAAAAAAAAGTATAAAAAGACCTAATTCTTTATAGAAAGCTGGATAAAAATATAGAAACGATTTATAAATCAACCAAGTGCCGATAAAGGCAAACAAAGCACTCCATAAGGTAATAGCTATAAAACTATCAAAACTTAGAAAATTGAATATT
>JAYVKQ010000352.1:0-30871 GCA_043768285.1 Saprospiraceae bacterium
ACGGGACCCACTCCATTTACGCCTGCGACAACAAAAGACATATCTGCCTTAAAAGCGGGTAGTTATAGCGTGACGGTTAGAGAAACGAGTACAGGTTGCGAAATAGTGCAATCAGGTATTACGATAACCGAGCCATCCGCTATTGCGATTGCTACACCACAAGTAATTAACGTAAAATGTAAAGGCGATAAAACGGGGACTGTATCTATTAGTGTAACAGGAGGAACGGGTGCATATACCTATTCATGGACAGGTCCAGATTTTGCAGCATCTAACACAAGTGCTATTGGGCCTCTTTTGGCGGGCGTATATAATGTAACAGTAAAAGATGCAAATCTTTGCGAAAAGACGACATCTGTAACAGTTACAGAGCCAGCTGGCACAGCTTTAGCTATCGGAATGCCTTCAGTAACAAATGCAAAATGTAATGGTGGTGCTGACGGTGCTATCGTCACAACGGTTTCGGGCGGCACAGCTCCTTACACTTACGCATGGACAGGCATGAGTCCAGCAAGTACAGTTCAAAACCCAAGTGGCTTGAGAGCGGGTATATATAAGTTTACTGTAACAGATGCTAACGGCTGTACGGCTAACTCAAATGATATAATTGTTAATCAACCTTCTGCTATTTCAATTACGGAAGTCGTCAAAAATACTGAGGGGGCTTGCAATGGCGAAATCAATATCACTGTTACGGGCGGCACAGCTCCTTATGCGTATGCTTGGACGGGTGCAGGTACAAACGCAACAAGTGAAGACCAAACGGGCTTGTGCCCCAACGTTACCTACAATGTAAGAGTGACAGATGCTAATGGTTGTGTTGCAAATAAAGCCATTTCTGTAACAGGAACAATTGCGCCGCCGATTAGATTGACGGATTCGGTAGTTGTATCGCAAGCGGGTTGCCCTGGGCAAGCTTTAGGGGGTATTGATATTGTGTTTACAGGTGGGAAATCACCATTTGAATTTGAATGGTTAAATGCAGCAGGGCAAGTGATAAGCCGAGTTCAAAATCCAAGAGCATTAATAGCGGGTAAATATCGCGTTAAAATCAAAGATGCGGTTAATCAAATTTATTTGTCTGGTGAGATTGAAATTAAACAATCTGAATCAACTATTAATGCTTCTATTTCAAGTGTTACATCTGAAACTTGTAATGGTAACGATGGTGCTATTTTCTTAAATGTTACAGGAGGGGCACCTCCTTATAAGTATATTTGGAATGTGTCAACTTCTAATCCTGCACCAAGAGACTTAACACAGCTTAAAGAAGGGAAATACTCAGTGACTATTCAAGATAATAGCTTTTGTTTAAATCAAAGCCTAAAAGATATAGTTGTAGCTAAAATACCTTGTCCTTTAACAGCAACAACGACTAAAAAAGACCCATTATGTGCATTAGGCACCAATGATAAAGGTTCAATAACGGTCAATATTACAAATGGCGAACCGGGTTATGTCATCAAATGGGGGACAGGTGCTAACCAAGAAGTACGTGTCAATAACGCCCCAAATAAAAACGCTTCGTATGAAATAACGGGTTTAAGTGCTGGGACTTATACAATCACAATTACTGACTCAAAAGGTCAAACGACGACATTTACTGAGACATTGAATCCAGCTAATGATATTATTATTACAAAAACTGTTACCAATGATAGTGGCAATTGTAAGGGTAGTATCATTTTAGCGGTGTCAGGAGGAACGCAACCATATTCTTATGTTTGGAGTGATGGTCCGTTTACCTCTCGTGATCGTTTCAACCTTTGTGCGGGCAATATTTTGAGTGTTGTTGTTACTGATGCAAGAGGCTGTTTCAAAGGCACATCGCCTAACGATACGATACTCTCAAGTGTTACGAGATTAACTATTTCTCCGAATGCGAATATCACCCCTGCGACTTGTCCAGACGATGATGTGACGGGTAAAATTGATATAACCGTGACGGGTGGTGTAAAGCCTTACACATACAAATGGAGTAATACACCTACTGGTAGCACCGATGAAGACTTGACACGTGTTAAACCAGGCACTTATACAGTAAGTGTTACGGACAATGTAGGCACGCGTGTTACAGGAACTTTTATTTTAGGTACGACTTCTACTTTAAATATTAAAGACTTGATTGCTTCATCGGGTTCAGCAACAGTGATTTTTGAGGGTGGCGAAGCCCCTTATACGGTAGCTTGGTGTACGGGTTCTCCTCTAACAACCAATAATACAACAGCTTCGCAAGCCAACCTCAGTTCTGGCGCGTGCGGTGTGACAATTACAGACAATAAAGGGTGTAAAGTATCGCGCCGTTTTGATGTATCGGCGGCTTGTGCTACAGTTACGCCCAAATTAGTAGGTCCTGGTATTAATTTAAAATGTGCAACTGATAAAAATGGTGAGGCTATCGTTACATCAATTACTGATCAATCTCTAATTGCTCCATTCCAGTATCTCTGGGACAGTGGCGAAACGGCTAATAAAGCAATAATATTAGCAGCGGGTGCCAGAACAGTGAAAATTTTTGGTAATAACGGTAAAACCTGTATTGCCAGCTTTACAATGAAAGCACCTGAGCCGATTAAAGTCAATGTAGTATCTATTTCAGATAATTGTAGTTTGCAAGCGACGGTTACAGGTGGTGTCGCGCCTTATAAATATAGATGGTCAACACAAAAAGGAGATATTACGCCGATAATAAAAGATTTGACACATACTATCAGTTACTTTGTCTTGGTAACTGATTCATTAGGCTGTTCAACTGACCCCGTAGCACAACAAGCTGTTTGCCCAACTTTTTGCTTAAAAGGTCGTGAAGTTATTACACCCAATGAAGACGGTAAAAATGACTTTTTCAAAATTGAAAGATGTGATTTTACAAATGTCACGTTGCTGGTATTCAACCGTTGGGGACAATTGGTGTACGAAAGTAATGATTATATAGACCAATGGGAAGGCTTTACACAAGACAACAAATCGGGTAAACAATTGCCAGAAGGGGTTTATATGTATATTTTGCGTGGTAAAGAAGCCAACGGCAAAGAACTTGAAACTAAAGCCACTGTCAGTATTATCCGACAATAAGTGTAGAATAATCCAAATGTAGGTTTCATATATCAAAATAACCCCTCAATACTGAGGGGGTATATGAAACCTACAAACGGAATTGTACCTTTTGACATCAACATTCCAATAATCAATAATTCAATTTTAAAATGAAAAAAGTAATACTATTCATAGCTGCAGCCTTTTTATGTATTGGGTCAGCACAAGCGCAAGATGAAGCCATATTCGGGCATTATTTGGTCAATCCGATGCTCATTAATCCAGCATATGCGGGTTTTAACAGTGCTACTCAAATTAATGGGCATCTGCGTAGCCAATGGTCAGGTTTTGATAATGCGCCTAAAACTTATGCAGCAACCATTAGCTTACCGATGACCGAAAAAGTAGGTATTGGTGCGATGCTATTGACCGAAAAATTTGGTGCACAAGACAGGTTGCGGGCGCAATTGAATTATGCGTATCGCTATGAGCATAAAAGATACAAATGGGCGATTGGTTTTTCAACAGAATTTCATCGCTATCGACTGGCGGCTTCTGTGAATGACCCCAACACGCCCTTAATAGACAATAACGACATCTTGGTGATGGACAGAATAAAAGGTTTGACCATATTCGATGCTTCATTTGGCGGTGTTGCTGAGATAGATGATAAGTTTCTCCTATCGCTTTCTTCACCCAATCTTATTCGTGCAATTGTTGGTGACACCGACGCAGCTTCCAGACAAAAAACTTTTTTCCGTCAAGTGATATTAATGGCGGGCTATCGCATTAGAAAAACATCTGTAACGTTTGAGCCATCCATACAAATTCGTAAAGTATTTCAAGCCCCATTTGAAGTGGATATGAATATGAAGGCAATGGCTTTTGACAATAAATTGGTAGCAGGTATTACAGTTCGCCCTGGTAATAGTGGTAATATTGGTTTATTGATGGGTACTAAGCAACCAGGTTTCCAAATCTATTATTCTTACAATAGTTCTTTGGCGCAATACAACAGTTACTCCCGCAATGGTCATGAGGTAACTGTTGGTGTAGAAATTGCTAAAAAGGAAAACAAGATAGAAAGAGGGAATAAAAGATATAGAAATTAGTATGAAGTATGAAGTATTTTTGGAACATACTTCATACTTCACAAAGATATTGGTTTTTGGGATGGCCTCTCATGCTCGAGTTTACTCGGGATGGGGGGCTTCTCATATGTGGAGGTAAGGAATACTGAGGGGGTATTCAGATTTTTTCCCTTTTTTAAATATTTTTCTAAAAAAAACAGAAAAGAATTTGCAGGTTCAGAAAAACCTACTATCTTTGCACCGCAATTCACACAAGGTGAGTTGAAACGTCTTTATAACGTTTTTGAAAAATTGATAAATAGGGTCATGAATCAGAAAATCAGAATCAAACTCCGCAGTTACGACCACAATTTGGTGGATAAATCTACTGAAAAAATCGTAAAAACAGTTCGTGCAACGAACGCAGCAGTAGTTGGTCCGATTCCGCTGCCCACTGAGAAAGAAATTTTTACTGTCTTGCGCTCGCCGCACGTCAATAAAAAAGCTCGTGAGCAGTTCCAACTACGGACGCATAAGCGTCTTTTAGAAATCTATTCGCCTAACGCAAAAACAGTGGACGCATTGTCGAAACTGGAGTTGCCAAGCGGTGTGGATATTCAGGTAAAACTTATGTAGTACTGAGTAGTGGGTACAGAGCAATGAATAAGTAAAATTTTCTTTTATTTCTTTCCATTCTCCATTCTCACATTCTCAATTCTACAGAATTGACGAAATCCTTATTCATCATTCATATTTTAAGAATTAGGTGGCTATAACTGAATAAGTCAGTTCCTTTAATTGTAGATTATAAAATGCAAACTGTTTTTTCAAATAACAGTTCACAGATTGAAATTCACAATTAAATGATTGATACTGTTCAGCGTGTTGTCGAAAGAGAGAGAAATCATACAGGTTCAAATTATCAATTTTCTATTTTTAATTGTCCAATTTTTTCTCCCCCTCAGTATTGAGCCTTTCTTGACTGCAAACAATGAAATGTAAACTGTTTCTCAAAATCACAGTTCACAGATTAAAGTTCACAGTTGAAAAAATGATACTTCGACTAATGCTCTCATAGGTCAGTTTCCTACCTTATTTACATTCTTAAATCAAAAAATTCTAAGCAGTGAACGGATTAATCGGAAAGAAAGTTGGCATGACCAGCGTCTTCGATGATAAGGGCAACGCTATTGCCGTCACAGTGATTGAGTTGGGTCCTAATGTAGTGACGCAAATCAAAACCGAAGAAGGTAAAGATGGCTATAGTGCTTTTCAAGTTGCTTTTGGCGAAGCCAAAGTGAAAAATACCACTAAGCAAATGCTTGGACACTTCGCAAAGGCGGGTGTTGATGGTGCTTTAAGCCAAGTCGCAGAATTTCGTAATATGACACTTGATAAGCAGTTGGGCGACAGCATCAACGTATCGGAGGTGTTTGCCGAGGGTGACAAAATTATTGCCATTGGTACATCAAAGGGTAAAGGCTTTCAAGGTGTTGTAAAGCGTCACGGCTTCGGCGGTGTAGGTCAAAGCACACACGGTCAGCATGATCGTTTGCGTGCGCCTGGTTCAATTGGTGCATCATCATTCCCTTCAAAAGTATTCAAGGGTATGCGCATGGCAGGTCGTATGGGTACAGATAGAGTAACAGTCAAAAACTTGAAAGTTGCCAAAATCTTTGCAGACCAAAATTTGATGCTCGTTAAAGGTGCAGTTCCTGGTCACAAGGGTGCATACGTTATCATCGAAAAATAAAAAATGAGATTATGATAGTAGAGATTATAAGATTATGAGATAGGACATTAAAGATTGCAAAATCTTTCAATCAATAAATCTCAAATCCTCGTTCTCCAATCACTAATCACAAAATCAATGACAATGAAACTTGATGTTTTAAATATACAAGGTCAAAAGACAGGTAGAACAGTTGAGCTACCCGCTGACATTTTCGGTATCGAGCCGAATCAACATGCTGTATATCTTGCGGTTAAGCAGTATTTGGCACACCAACGTCAAGGTACGCACAAATCAAAAGAGCGTAGCGAAATTAGTGGTTCTACCCGCAAGTTGCACAAGCAAAAGGGTACGGGTGGTTCACGTAAAGGTGACATCAACTCTCCTGTATTCATTGGTGGTGGTCGTGTATTCGGTCCCAAACCCCATGAGTATCATATCAAATTGAACAAAAAGGTAAGACAATTAGCCCGTAAATCAGTATTGTCATCAAAAGCTGCTGCGGGTTCAATCGTGATTGTAGAAGATTTTACATTTTCTGCACCAAAAACTAAGCAATTCATTTCAGTTTTGAGTGCATTAGGTGTAGCGGGTAAAAAGGCAACAATCGTTACGGGTGACCTTGACGAGAATTTGTTGAAATCAAGCCGAAACATTCCACGCGTATCATTATCTCGTGCTTCTGATTTGAACACGTATCAATTGATGAATACACAAGCATTGGTTTTCTCTGAGGGCTCCATCGCTAAATTGCAAGAAATTTTTAATTAATTTCAAATGCTACTTTCAGATTTCAGATTTCAGATTTCAAATTCCAAGTTATATTACATCTGGAATATGAAATTTGAAATATGGAATGTGTAATATGAAGTTTGAAATATGAAATCAAATATAAAATGGCAAGAGACATTTTAATTCGTCCAATAATCACTGAAAAGTCTGACAAAACGATGAAAAAAGGCGTTTACGCTTTTGTTGTGGACAGAAAAGCGAATAAGTTAGAAATCGCAGGTGCTGTTCAAGATGCTTTTCAAGTGAGTGTTGATAGCGTGAACACAATGGTCATTCCTGGTAAAGCAAAATCTCGCTCTACTAAGACAAGTGTTGTGAAAGGTGTAAAACCCGCGTATAAAAAAGCCTACGTGACTTTGCAAGAAGGTGAAACAATTGACCTTTTCGGTGACGGCGGTGCTGCAGAAGAATAATTTTTGATATGTCGTTAAGCAGTTATTGAGTTATTTTAAGTAACCAATAACCCAATAACAAATAACTAATAAAAGATGGCAGTAAAAAAATATAATCCGCTTACCCCTTCGTTGCGTACAAAAGTAACGAACGCCTTCGTGGAAGTCACGACTGATAAGCCAGAAAGAAGTCTTATATCTTCTATCAAAAAATCTGGTGGTCGTAACCACTCTGGTAAAATGACTATGCGCCAAACAGGTGGTGGTCATAAGAGACGCTATCGTATTGTGGATTTCAAACGCACAAAAGATGGTATCCCTGCTACGGTAAAGACTATTGAATACGACCCAAATCGTTCAGCATTCATTGCTTTGATATGTTACGCTGATGGTGAAAAGAGTTATATCCTCGCAGCTAAAGACTTGAAGGTCGGTGCTATTGTGTCAAATGGTTCTGGTGTTGCACCCGAAATAGGTAACACAATGATTTTGGCAGAAGTACCACTTGGTGTTCAAGTGCATAATGTTGAAATGCAACCAGGCAAAGGTGGTGCGTTAGCGCGTTCTGCGGGTAACTATGCTACTTTGACAGGTAAAGAAGGTAAATATGCAAGTTTGCGTATGCCATCTGGTGAGGTTCGCCGTATATTACTGACTTGCCGCGTTACGATAGGTACTGTATCAAATCCTGATCACAACCTCAGAGTATTTGGTAAAGCTGGTGCAAAACGTTGGGAAGGTCGTCGTCCGCGTGTTCGTCCAGTTGTGATGAACCCAGTGGATCATCCGATGGGTGGTGGTGAAGGTCGTGCTTCTGGTGGTCATCCACGCTCACGCAACGGTATCAAAGCCAAAGGTCAGAAAACACGTAACGTTAATAAGAAGTCTTCACAATTGATTATTTCAAGACGTAAGACAACTAATAAATAATTAGGTGAATTTCAGATGCCTCATTTCAAATGCTATACTTGAAATCTGGACTTTGGGATAGGAAATCTAAAATTTGACATTTAAAAATCAATAGACAATGCCTCGTTCAATTAAAAAAGGACCGTATATATTTTATAAGTTGCTCGAAAAAATCGAAAAGATGAAAGAGAGCAACAAGAAATCAGTTATCAAAACGTGGTCAAGAGCTTCGATGATTTCTCCAAATATGGTAGGTTTGACCATCGCTGTTCACAATGGTAAAACATTCGTTCCTGTTTTTGTGACTGAAAACATGGTAGGTCATAAATTGGGAGAGTTTGCACCGACACGTAACTACAAAGGTCACTCTGGAAATCGTAAAAAATAAAGTAGTCGCCAAATATATTTGGCTATTGCATAGAGGGTAACCCCCTCAGTATTTGAACTGATATTTTTAATTCTATACTCAATAGGTGTTAAAAAGGCATATCGCTCATTAGCACCAATCGGCACATCAAACACGCCGTCATAAAGAATATTCGACAATGGAAGCAGTAGCAAGATTTAAAAGTTGCCCAATGTCAGCGCGTAAGATGCGCTTGGTTGTGGATAATATTCGCGGTAAAAGCGTGAATGAAGCTATCGGTATTTTACGTTACACAAATAAAGAGGCTGCACTTTGGTTGCAAAAAGTCTTGATGTCAGCTGTAGCAAATTGGGAAGTGAAAACGGAACTGGATCCCGCTGATTACGACTTATACGTCAAAACAGCGTTCAGTGATGCTGCCACTATTATGAAACGTTTTCAACCTGCACCACAGGGGCGTGCGCACCGAATTCGCTAGCGTACTAACCACATAACATTGGTGGTTGAAAATCGTAAACCAATGCCAGTAGCTGAAGCTTAATGAGAATGTTGTGTATGGTTTTTAGAAATTAAGGTTTAAAAACATCATATATTAAAGCATCCTTGTAGTGTTTTTTAGTAAAATCTATTTTAAAAATAACAAGCGAAGTTTTTGCTTCGCAATACGATTTACAAATGGGTCAAAAGACAAATCCGATAGGTAATCGTCTTGGTATCATTCGTGGTTGGGAATCCAACTGGTTCGGTGGTAAAGATATGGGCGCAAAAGTTGTGGAAGATGAAAGAATCCGCACTTACTTAAAGGCGCGTATTAGCAAAGGTGGTATCGCACGCATCATAATCGAGCGTACACTTAAGCGGGTAACTGTTACTATTCAAACATCTCGTCCCGGTATTATTATCGGTAAGGGTGGTCAAGAAGTTGACCGTATCCGTGAAGAATTGAAGAAATTGACAGGCAAAGATGTGCAAATCAACATCAATGAAATTCGCAAGCCTGAATTAGATGCTGCTATCGTAGGGGAGACAATAGCAAAGCAAATCGAAGGACGTATCAATTACCGTCGTGCAATCAAAATGGCTATTCAACAGACCATTCGTGTTGGTGCGGAGGGTATTAAGGTACGTATTGGTGGTCGCTTAGGTGGTGCAGATATGGCGCGCAGTGAGGAGTATAAAGATGGTCGTACACCATTGCATACATTCCGCGCTGATATTGACTATGCTCAAAGTGAAGCTCAAACGGTATATGGTAAAATTGGTATCAAAGTATGGATTTGTAAAGGTACTGTATATGGTAAGCGCGAATTAACGCCGTTTACAGAAGGTGGTACAACAAATACAAGTACTGGTGGTAACAACAACGACCGCCGTGGCAATGATAGAGGTGGAGACCGTAGAGATGGTGGTCGTGGTGGCGATAATAGAGGTGGAGATGACCGCAGAGGCGGCGGCGGCGGCGACAGACGCAATAATAGCAATAATAGCAATAATCGCGGTGGCGGTGGTGCTGGTGGTAATCGCGGCGGCGGTGGTGCTGGTGGTAATCGCGGCGGTGGCGGTGCTGGTGGACAAAAAAGATAATTAAAAGTAAAGAATTTCAATTAAAGTCTGTATCTTTGCAGCCGCATTCGAAAAAGGCTCAAAATCACAGATTTGTTCTATAAAAAATCACGGTTTTTGACAGCCGTAATATCAAAAATTAAGAACAATGTTACAGCCGAAAAGAACAAAATATCGCAAGCAACAGAAAAATAAAGGACGCAACGATGGTTTGGCGTATAAAGGAAGCACGATTTCATTCGGTTCTTTTGCCTTAAAATCAATGGACGCGTCTCGTATCACCAACCGCCAGATAGAATCGGCGCGTATTGCGATTACACGTTTTATGAAACGTGAAGGTAAAGTATGGTGTCTTATTTTCCCCGATGTGCCTATCACGGCTAAGCCAGCAGAGGTACGTATGGGTAAAGGCAAAGGTGCGCTTGACCACTGGGTAGCGATGGTAAAGCCGGGTCGTATTATTTTTGAAATAGATGGTGTGCCTCAAGATGTGGCTATGGAAGCCCTTCGCTTGGGTGCTCAAAAATTACCCGTTCATACGAAAACAGTTACACGCATAGATTATGCGGCTTAATTAAAGTTGATTGACTATCAATCATTTAAATATCTGTAAAAAATGGCAGACAAGAAAATAACTTTACACGAATTGACGGAAGATGCTTTGCATAGCCAGTTGGGTTCTTTAGAAACTGAACTCAGCAAGATGTCGCTTGAACATAATGTGCGTGGTACTACTGACAATAGCCAATTCAAAAAAACACGCAAGAACATTGCGCGTGCCTACACTGAATTGCGTAAACGTGAGATGGCTGAATATTCAGCTGAGGATTTAGAAATGCGTTCACGCATTCGCGCAAGACGCGCTCGTGCAAAAAAAGCATAATTTTAGTAGAGATTGTGTGATTATTATGTCAATCTCTTATCTCACAATCTCTTAATATCATAATATCATTCAAAAAATGAGTGCTGGAAGAAATTTAAGAAAAACACGTATCGGTTTGGTCTCAAGCAGTGCAAGAGAAAAAACGATTACTGTAAAAGTAGAACGTAAAATCAAACACCCGATTTACGGGAAATTCGTGAAGCAATCGAACAAGTTTCATGCACATGACGAATTGAACGCAGCGGGTACTGGTGATACAGTTCTTATTATGGAGACACGCCCCCTCAGTAAATTGAAGCGCTGGCGTTTGATTGAAGTAATCGAAAAGGCAAAATAATTGATTGTACTTTACGAATACGGTACTTTTATAGAAAAGTGCTACGCTTATTCCTCTATATGCAATCGTAATATCCTTAAAATTTTCAATATAAAAGAAAATGATACAGGCAGAATCTAGATTAAGAGTAGCAGATAACAGTGGCGCGAAGGAAGTGCTTTGTATCCGCGTTCTCGGCGGATCAAAACGCCGTTATGCTTCTATCGGTGACAAAATTGTTGTTACAGTAAAAGATGCAACACCTGGTGGTGTCAAAAAAGGTTCGGTTTCAAAAGCCGTTATTGTACGTACTCATAAGGAAATTCGTCGTAAAGATGGTTCTTATATACGTTTCGACGACAATGCTTGCGTACTTCTGAACAACGCTGACGAACCGCGTGGCTCACGTATTTTCGGACCAGTCGCGCGTGAATTGCGTGACCGCGATTATATGAGAATTGTGTCTTTGGCACCCGAAGTTTTATAAGATATAGCAATGAATGATAGATTATGCTTGATAAGCACCCGAAGTTTTTCGAGGCTATTTCTTGAGTATAATGTCATCCTAACTTAATGACAATTTTAATATATTTTAATAATGGCAACTAAAAGATTTGCACCTAAACTTCGTATCAAATCGGGTGACCAAGTAATGGTTATCACGGGCGAAGATAAAGGCAAAACAGGAACGGTTACAAAGATTTTCCCAACAGAAAATCGTGCTGTCGTTGAAGGTGTTCGCTTAGCAAGTAAACACCGTAAGCCAACCCAGACAAATGCGGGTGGCATTGAACAAATTGAACTACCAATCCACATCTCTAACTTAATGGTAGTAGATGCCAAAACGGGTAAACCTACTCGTGTTGGTCGCCGCGAAGAAGATGGTAAATTGGTTCGTTATTCTAAAAAATCAGGTCAAACCATAGCATAATGAGTTACGTACCCAGACTTAAAGAAAAATATCGCAACGAGGTTGCGTCGGCTTTGATGGAGCAGTTCCAGTACAAGTCAGTGATGCAAGTGCCAAAAATTACCAAGGTTTGTATTAATCAAGGTGTAAATGGTGCTACGCAGGATAAGAAGTTGATTGAAGTATCAATCAATGAAATGACAACTATTTCGGGTCAAAAAGCTGTTTCGACTAAGGCTCGCAAATCCGTGTCTAACTTCAAACTTCGTGAAGAAATGCCTATTGGTGTCCGTGTAACCTTACGTGGTGACCATATGTATGAATTTTTGGATAGGTTGTTTACAGTAGCTTTACCTCGTGTACGCGATTTCAAAGGGGTTAATGACAAAAGCTTTGATGGACGTGGCAATTACACTATGGGTGTTACGGAACAAATCATATTTCCAGAAATTGATATCGATAAAATCAATAAAATTCAGGGTATGGATATCACATTCGTGACAACTGCGCCAACAGATGCAGAGGCATTGGCTTTGTTGAAAGCGATGGGTATGCCTTTCAAAAAATAATTTAATATTCCAAATTTCATCTTCCATGTTACTCATATTTGGAATTCGAAATATGAAATCTGAAAAGAAATGGCAAAAAAATCAATCATTGCAAGAGAAAAGAAGCGCGAAAAAATGGTTGCGCAATACGCAGAGCAGCGTGAGAAACTCAAGGCTGCTGGCGATTGGGAGGCTTTAGACAAATTGCCTCGCAATAGTTCAAAGGTACGTTTGCATAATCGTTGTCAATTAACGGGTCGCCCTAAAGGGTATGTGCGCCGTTTTGGTATCAATCGCTATATGATGCGTTTGATGGCATTAGAAGGTAAATTACCAGGCGTAACAAAAGCCTCTTGGTAATAAGTCCAGTAAAATGCTTTTGACAGTTAGGATTTAATTTTAAATCTGATAAAAAATTCCAAAATTTAGTTTTGGCTGGGGTAGGTCAATTGCACACCTAATTTAATTGATACCCCCTCAGTAACGACAATAAATTTTTTAAAAAATCATTGCTCTACAATGGCAGTTACAGATCCAATAGCTGATTTTCTGACTCGTATCCGCAACGCGCAGATGGCAGGTCACAGCATCGTTGAGATACCCGCTTCAAATATGAAGAAGCGTATCACCGAAATTCTCTACGAACAAGGTTATATCTTGAAATATAAGTATGATAGCTCTGATAATGGTCAAGGCATCATCAAAATCGCTTTGAAATATGATGTTCAAACCAAAGAACCTGCAATGCGCTCATTGGTACGTGTATCAAGACCAGGCTTGCGCCAATATCGTGGTACATCGGATATTCCGCGTGTCATCAACGGTTTAGGTGTGGCCATTGTGTCAACATCGAAAGGCATTATGACAGATAAAGATGCCCGCAAAAACAATGTAGGTGGTGAATTGCTTTGCTACATATATTAAGGTATCGGCTACGTAGCCATTCTGTTGTGCGATGTGTAATCGCAAATATTTAACAAATTGACTTTCATTTAATTAAAGATATTGAAAAATGTCGAGAGTAGGTAAAGCACCGATTGCCCTTCCCGCAAAAGTTGATATAGAAATCAGCAAAGGGAATTTGGTAACAGTGAGGGGTCCCAAAGGCACTTTGTTTCAGCAAGTGGATAAGGACATTACTGTTTCTAAAGAAGATGGTAACTTGACTGTTACACGTCCAACTGACCAAAAACGTCATCGTTCATTGCATGGTTTATATCGTTCATTGTTAGCTAACATGGTGAAAGGTGTGAGTGATGGTTATAAAGAAACCCTCGAAATTGTGGGTGTTGGTTACAAGATTGAACCTAAGGATGGTCATTTACTATTTACATTAGGTTATTCTCATCCAATCGAAATGATTTTGCCAGATGAGATTAAGTCTGAAGCCAAAATGGAAAAAGGCTCTCCTCCTACGCTCATTTTGAGTTGTCATGATAAGCAATTATTGGGACAAGTATGTGCGAAAATTCGTACATTCCGAAAAACAGAGCCATATAAGGGTAAAGGTATTCGTTTCCAAGGTGAAATATTGCGCCGTAAAGCTGGTAAAACGGCTGGTGGTAAGAAGAAATAATTTGGATTTTATGATTGACCACTATCATAAGTACTCATTCATACAATTCAAATTGTGTGTCAACTCATAGCTCAATAAAGTAAAATCGCTCAAATATCTATTCAGGGAATTTCATTATGAGATTGTAGATATTTGATTTTTTTTAAAATAATTTAAAATTGTCTTTCATACAATGAAAATGACAGTCAAAGAGCGTCAAGCTCGCATTCATAAGAGAATTCGTAGAAAAGTAAGTGGCTCGTTAGCGCGTCCCCGTTTGAACGTTTTTCGTTCAAACAAAAGTATCTACGCTCAAATCATTGACGATATTGCTGGTAATACCTTAGCTGCGGCGAGTTCATTGGATAAAACTGTCACAGGCAGTAAGTCAGAACAAGCCAAGGCGGTAGGACAGTTAGTAGCCGAAAGAGCAAAAGCGGCAGGTATCACAAGTGTTGTATTTGATAGAGGTGGATACCTATATCATGGTCGCGTAAAGGCAGTAGCTGACGGCGCACGTGAAGGTGGGTTAGATTTCTAAAAAAAATGTCACGTTGATTTTTGAATTAGTAAAGTATAAAACTAATATTCAAAATATTAACGGTTTATTCATCATTGTCTATTATCCATTATATCAAGAATATCCAATGGCAAAAGATATGCAAAGAAATGCTCCCGTGGTGGAGTCAGAGTTTAAAGAAAAAATGGTTGCGCTTAACCGCGTTGCCAAAGTAACGAAAGGTGGTCGTACCTTTAGTTTCGCTGCGATTGTTGTCGTGGGTGATGGTAAAGGTAAGGTTGGTCAAGGTCTTGGCAAAGCTCGCGAGGTATCAGATGCTATCTCAAAAGCAGTTGAAGACGCAAAGAAAAACTTGATTACTGTTCCCGTTATTCATGGTACATTACCACACGAAACTAAGGGTAAATTTGGTGCTGGCAAGGTATTATTAAAGCCTGCGTCAGATGGTACTGGTGTTATTGCAGGTGGTGCTATGCGTGCTGTGTTAGACATGGCAGGTGTCCACAATGTCTTAGCAAAATCTATGGGTTCATCGAATCCTCATAATGTTGTGAAAGCAACTCTTGATGCTTTGTCTAAATTGCGCACGCCTCAGCAGATTGCAAAAACACGCCGTATTGATTTGAATAAAGTTTTTAACGGTTAATTCTTTCTGATATTCGATAATTGTTGCCTTGATTATTGCCTTAGTATTTTTTTATAAAAATTGAGGGAAAATCGAAAAAAATAATACATTGATAATAAATAACGAATTATAAAAATGAGTAAGATAAAGGTTACACTCGTCAAAAGTACGATTGACCGTCCGCAAGATCAAAAGGACACGGTCAAGGCTTTGGGCATCAGAAAGATGCACCAAACAGTCGAAAAGGAAGCCAACCCTCAGATTTTGGGCATGGTACATAAGGTGAAACACCTTTTAAAAATTGAAGAAGCATAAAACGTATCTACCACATTAATCTGGTAATGCGCGTTAATATAATCTTTTCAAAGATATTGACAATGGAATTAAATAATCTTAGACCCGCAAAAGGGGCAACACATAGCGTAAAGCGTATTGGTAGAGGTCAAGGCTCTGGTCATGGTGGCACATCTACTCGTGGTCATAAGGGTGATAAGGCTCGTTCAGGTCACAAAAACAAACGTGGACATGAAGGTGGTCAAACACCGTTGCAACGCCGCTTACCTAAGTTTGGTTTCAAAAATCCGAACCGTGTCGAGTATGTCGCTTTCAATTTGTCGAGCTTGCAAGCATTTGCAGACAAGCATGGCGTGAGTGACATATCAACTGCCTCATTGTATGAAAAAGGCGTTATAAAGAAAACCGATATCGTTAAAGTGTTGGCTACTGGCGAGTTGACGTCGAAATTAAATGTAACGGCAAATGGCTTTTCTGAGAAAGCTAAATTAGCGATTGAAGGGTTGGGTGGTACTGTCACAGTTGCGTAACCTTTTAGGCAAAAAGCACGTACAAGTGTTACTTATTTTTTTGCACTAAAAATCAGAAATCTCAATTTCGATGAACAAATTTATTGAAACGATCAAAAATATCTGGAGTATTTCAGAATTAAGACAGCGTATCATATATACGGTTGCGCTTCTATTTGTGTTCCGTCTCGGAACATTTGTTTTATTGCCGGGGGTAAATCCTGCGGTTCTGAGCAATTTGGCGAACTCAGGAGCTAATAAGAACGACCTTTTGGGTTTAATCAACGCTTTCACTGGCGGTGCTTTTGCAAAAGGTGCAATATTCGCTCTGGGTGTCATGCCATATATCACTGCCTCAATCATTATTCAATTGTTATCATTCGCTGTACCCTATTTTCAGCGTTTACAACAGCACGAAGGTGAATCGGGCAGAAAAAAATTAAATCAATTAACACGCTTTTTGACTATTGGTGTTACGATGGTTCAAGGTAGTGGTTATTTAACATATTTGACGACTCAGAACGCTATTGCACCAGGTTTGGCAAAAGGTGTTTTTTGGGGAACAGGTTTAATAGTTTTGACGGCGGGTACTATATTCGCTATGTGGCTTGGTGAACGTATCACGGAAAAAGGTTTAGGTAATGGTACATCTTTTATCATCATGGCGGGTATCATTGACCAATTTCCTTCTTCTTTGGTAACTGAGTTTCAATTGCAACCCAGTTTCTCTTTTGTGATCGAAATGGCTATATGGACTGTAACTGTCATGGGTATTATCGTGGTTATTCAAGCGGTGCGCCGTATTCCACTCAATTTTGCAAAACGTATGGTTGGGCGTTCGGGAGCTGAATTGCCGCAACAAACGAATAGAGACTATTTGCCTATCAAATTAAATGCAGCAGGCGTAATGCCCATCATTTTTGCGCAAGCGTTAATGTTTATTCCTTCTACAATTGCTCAATTTATGTCTGGTTCAGGTGCGCCTTCAGGATTTTTAGCGGCTTTGAATGACTATACTTCTTGGCAACATAATTTAATATACTTCATATTGGTTGTTGTGTTTACGTATGTTTATACGGCGTTGATTGTCAATCCACAGCAATATGCTGAATATTTGAAGCGTCAAAATGCCTTTATTCCAGGTGTAAAACCAGGTCAAAGCACTGCCGACTTCATTGACTCGGTTACAACGCGTATTACTCTGCCGGGTGCAATCATCTTAGGCTTCATATCTATTATGCCAGGTCTGGCAGCTTTCGCTGGTGTTAATGCAGGTTTTGCACGTTTCTTCGGAGGTACTTCTATTTTGATTATGATTGGAGTAATCCTCGATACTTTACAGCAGATAGAATCTTATTTGTTATTAAGCAAATACGATGGGTTGGTGAAAAGCGGTAAGCTACAGGGTCGCGGTGGTATGGTAACAGTCGGTGAAGGTGGCTTATAATACAAGGAAAAGATTAAAGCCTATAATGGGTAATTGAATGATATACCACCTCAGTATTTCTAAATCAATTGTCCATTATGCGGCTTAAAATATATAAACAAGAACAAACAAATGTTTCAGTCAAGCGAAAAAAAAGAAATTTACTATAAAACGGATGATGAAATTGAGTTAATCCGTGAGAGTTGTATGTTAGTTTCAAAAACATTAGCTCATGTAGGTTCCCTTATCAAACCGGGTTTGAAAACATCTATCTTAGACATCGAAGCTGAAACTTTTATTCGTGATTATAAAGGTATTCCCGCTTTCAAAGGCTATCGTGATTTCCCGTTTACTTTGTGTGTTTCAGTTAATGAAGAAGTCGTTCATGGTTTTCCTAACGATAGAGAAATTAAAGAGACCGATATTATATCGGTGGATTGTGGCACAATGCTCAATGGTTATTTTGGCGACAGTGCTTATACTTTTGCACTTGGAGCAGTTACCCCCTCAGTATTACACCTTTTGAATGCGACTAATACATCACTTTACAAAGGTATAGAGCAAGCACAAGCGGGTAAACGAATCGGCGATATAGGGTTTGCTATATTTGAATATTGTGAACGTCAGTTTAAATATGGTGTAGTCAGAGATTTGGTAGGTCATGGTCTGGGTAAGGCTTTACATGAAGACCCTGATGTTCCAAATCACGGTAAGAGAGGCAATGGCGTTTTATTGAGGCATGGTTTGGTTATCGCAATTGAACCCATGATAAATATGGGTACGAAAGATGTAATGGGGAATGGAGATGGTTGGACAATCATATCCGCGGATAAAAAGCCTTCGGCACACTTTGAACACACTATTGCTATCCGAAAAGGACAGAAAGCAGATATTCTTTCCACACACGCTTTCATAGAGGCAGAAGTAAAGAAAAACCCAAATCTCTTGGAAATTTCAATATTAAGTTAGATATTTGCGCTTCAATTTTGAAAGGGATATTATGAGAATGTAAAATTATGACATTTTTATTGATAAAACATTCAATATCAATATTTTATAAAATCTCATAATCATTCACATACAATCTTTTAGTTTTCAATTATATCAAGTGCATGGCAAGACAAGAATTAATCAAACAAGATGGCATCGTTGAGGAGGCATTATCCAATGCTAATTTTCGTGTGCGTCTTGAGAATGACCATATTATTTTGGCGACTATTTCAGGAAAAATGCGGATGAATTATATTCGTATTCTACCTGGTGATAAAGTTTCGGTTGAAATGTCGCCTTATGATTTAACCAGAGGTAGAATAATTTATCGTTATAAATAAATAATACAATGAAAGTTAGAACTTCAATTAAAAAGCGTTCTGCGGATTGCAAAATCGTCCGCCGTAAAGGTAGGTTGTATGTAATCAACAAAAAAAATCCTAAATATAAACAACGTCAAGGATAATACTCGATGTGATTAAGTGATTTTTGTGAATTAGTGATTTTCATCATTAATCATGCAATCACACAATCACTTAATATCAAAATCATATTAAAAAATGGCTCGTATTGCAGGTGTAGATTTACCCAGAAATAAGCGTGGCGTGATTGGTCTCACGTACATATATGGTGTTGGCGCATCTTCCGCTAAAGAAATTTTGGCGAAGGCAGGTGTAAGCGAAGACACTAAGGTCACTGATTGGAATGACGAAAACATCAAGACTATCTCACGCATCGTTAATGATGAGTACAAGGTAGAAGGTGAATTGCGGTCAGAAGTACAATTGAACATCAAACGATTGATGGATATTGTTTGTTATCGCGGCTTGCGTCACCGTAAAGGACTTCCTGTTCGTGGTCAACGTACACGTACTAATGCGCGTACACGTAAGGGTCGCCGTAAGACGGTTGCAAATAAGAAAAAAGTAACTAAGTAATAATCAATGCGATTTGCGTAACCTATTATGGTTATTCAAATGATTGTCTTTCTTTCAATTGTTCGAGGATTGCTCGTCATTTTGGCAGCAAAAACCAGAGCGCAAGTTAAAAACAATGGCAAAAGCAATAAAAAAAGTCAAAAAGAGAGTTGTCCAGATAACGCCTGACGGCAACGCTTTTATAAGTGCTACGTTCAACAACATCATAGTGTCTATGGCTAATAAGCAAGGTCAAGTGATTTCTTGGGGTTCGGCAGGCAAAGCGGGTTTCCGTGGTTCAAAGAAAAACACACCATACGCCGCACAAGTAGCGGCTACAGATGCTGCAAAAGTAGCTTATGATGCGGGTATGCGTTTTTGCGAGGTTTTTGTAAAAGGACCTGGTTCTGGTCGTGAAAGTGCAATTAGAGCTATTGATGCTGCGGGTATTAAGGTGACTATTATTAAAGATATGACACCTGTGCCACACAACGGTTGTCGTCCACCTAAAAAGAGACGTGTATAATTTTATATATTTTGGCTTTTGATGACCCCTCAGTATTTTGAGCGTTTTTGATAGTCAAAAGTCTTAATCCATACTTTTTTAAGAAATAATCAATCGTAATATAAAATGGCAAGATATACCGGACCCACTACTAAGAAAGCAAGAGCTTTTGGTGAACCGATATTCGGTAATGATAAATCGTTTGAAAAACGTAAAACACCTCCAGGGCAACACGGTCCTTCGCGCAAAAAAAAGCAGCGTTCTGACTATGGTGTTCAGTTGATGGAAAAGCAAAAAGCTAAATATACTTATGGTGTATTAGAGCGTCAATTCCGTAAAACTTTTCACGAAGCGACTAAAAAGCATGGTGTAACGGGTACAGTTCTTCTTCAATTGTTAGAAGCACGTTTAGATAATGTCGTTTATCGCTTAGGTATAGCACCTACCCGTCGTGCAGCGCGTCAGTTAGTTTCTCACAAACACGTAACGCTTAATGGTGTTGTGAATAATATCCCTTCGGCTCAATTGCGGGCAGGTGATGTGATTTCAGTACGTGGCAAATCACGGAACAATGCCAATTTGGAAAATGTTAGTTCGGCGAGGGAAGCTAAAAAATATGCTTGGTTGAACTGGAATTCAGAGCGTTTGGAAGGCACATTCATCGCCTATCCAGAGCGTGACCAAATTCCAGAAAAAATCAATGAGCAATTGATTGTCGAATTGTATTCTAAATAAAGTTACTAAGTTACTAAGTTACAAGGTTCTAAAAGTTATTATATATTAAGCAACTTTACAACCTTGTGACTTTGTACCTTGAGACTTTCCTATATTTCATAAAAATATTCCCCTTCACTTCATAGAAATTTCTAGCATGGCAATATTAAATTTCCAAAAGCCTGACAAAATTGTTTTACAAAAAGCCACCGATTTCGAGGGTATTTTTGAGTTCAAACCATTAGAACCTGGCTTTGGTCAAACAGTTGGAAACTCTCTTCGCCGCGTCTTGTTGTCGTCGCTTGAGGGTTTTGCTATTTCTGCGGTACGTATCGCTGGTGTTGACCACGAGTTTGCAACTATCCGTGGTGTTGTTGAAGATGTCGTTGATATAATTTTGAATCTCAAGCAAGTGCGTCTGAAGCAGTTAATCGCTGGCGAAGATGTCAGAGAAGAGAAAATTTATTTGACGGTTGCAGGTAAAGATAAATTCTCTGCAGGCGATATTGAGGAAGCAACCAATGTGTTTCGCGTGATGAACCCCGATTTGGTTTTGTGTCACATGGAGCCAAATGTAAGTCTTGAAATGGAATTAACTATCACTAAAGGTCGTGGTTATGTTCCTGCTGATGAAAATTTACCAAAAGATGCACCCATTGGCGTTATTCCAATTGATGCTATTTACACGCCGATAAAAAACGTAGCCTATAAAGTAGAAAATACACGTGTAGGGCAGAAGACGGACTACGAAAAACTCACAATCGAAGTTAAAACAGACGGCACTATCCACCCAGAAGATGCAGTAAAAGAAGCATCTCGTATTATGATACAACATTTGATGTTGATTACAGACGAGAACATTACTTTCGATGATGAAAAGAGCCGTGAAGACAGCGTTGTTGACGAGCATATTTTGCATATGCGTAAATTGCTCAAAACATCGCTTGAAGATCTTGATTTATCGGTTCGTGCTTATAATTGTTTGAAAGCTGCAAAAATCAATTCTCTCGGAGAAATGGTTCGTTACGATATGCACGAGTTGTTGAAATTCCGTAACTTTGGTAAAAAGTCATTGGTCGAAATCGAAGAATTGTTACAAGAAAAAGGCTTATCGTTCGGCATGGATTTGTCGAAATATAAACTTGACGAAGATTAAAAGCGACAAATGTATTTTAATGACAAGTATAAAAGCTTGCTATTAGATAGGCATAACAAAAGAGATGTTAGGGATAATTTCCTTAACATCTTTTCTATATACCATACAATAATTTTATTTTCATAACTGCTTTGCAATAATCGTTATGATGCGGACAATGATAAGATTTTTTATTAATCATTACCCAGCTCCGATGTTGTAAAGTCTAAACTGCCTCACAATGAGACACGGCGATAAAGTCAATAACCTTGGGCGGAAAGCAGGTCACCGCCATGCGCTTTTGAAAAACATGTCAAAAGCTCTTATTCAACACAAACGCATCAATACAACTTTGGCAAAGGCTAAAGCTTTGCGTACACACATTGAACCTCTTCTCACAAAATCTAAAGACAATACTACGCATTCTCGCCGTATTGTTTTCAGCTATATACAAGATAAGGCTGTTGTGAAAGAACTATTTGATGTAGTGGCACCAAAAATCGCTGACCGCCCAGGTGGTTATGTACGTGTTATCAAAACGGGTTTCCGTTTGGGTGATGGTGCTCAAACTGCGATGATTGAATTGGTGGACTTCAACGAAAACCTATTGGCTATCAAAGAAGCGAAGCCAGCACGTAAGAAAACACGCCGTAGCCGTGGGGTTACTGCAAGCAAGCCCGCAGTTGCAGCGACTGTTGAAACTGTAACAACAACAGAAATTATTACAGAAACTGTTAAAGGAACTGACCCAGAGTTAGATGCTCTAACGGAGAAAGGTGGTGAATAATATTCAAACGCATCTATATTACAAACGCTTGATTATCAGTACGATAGTCAAGCGTTTTTTATTTTAATGTATGTTATTTTAAATTAATTTTGCCTTTTTTCAAGCATGGATTTTATGATTTCAATGTCTCTTGTATGTTTATCAAGTTCAGTTTTTAAGGCATCATTTTGAGCTTTGAGTTTTTTATTTTCTTCCGATAATTCTTTTACAGAATTAACCAAAATATAGTTTAGTGCATTGCTATCATAAACCCTTTGGTCATCAAAGTTAGCTGTTTTCGTTTTTTCAATCATATAAGGTGCAATTTGTTCAATATCTTGAGCAATGATTCCAACGTAGGTTTTAGTGGTATCAGCATAGTCACTTTTTTTGTTGTATTGAAACCAAACGGGTTTGATTTTTTCAAGTATTGCTAACCCCTCAGTAAATGGACGCACATTGCGCTTGATTCGGCTATCTGAAAAAACTGCCCAAGCACCACCGCCCGCTTTATCGGCACTACCATTGACCGATAATTTGAAGCCCACTGTTGCCGTTCCAGTACCAATTGCTAAGCTGCCGTTTTCATCTAAGGTCATTCTGACAGAGTTACTTGTCAAAAAGTCAAGGCTGCTGAATATAGTCGTACCGTTCCCTTTATAGTTGCTTTGAACGCCTGATAAATAACTCCATCCACCATTTATGTAACCATAATAATGATTACCGCCTAAGCCATCACCATTAACAAGGTTAACAGGCAAGACTTCTGTTCCTCTTGCTCTTCTGATATTGAATACAGGAATATCCCCCGCATTATAACCAGATAAAAGTATATCATTGTATAGTCCTGCATTATTTGACGATACATGTAAGGCTGCGCTGGGAGATGTCGTACCGATACCAACAAGGTTACTAAAATAATTTTTATCTTCGCCCGTCAAATAGATGCCCCAATCGGTATTTATGCCACCTGTCATTGTACCATAATACATATAATTATTTGTAGCAGAATTAGCGGGGTTGGAGTACAAACCATAATTGGTGGCTGACCCTCCCCAAGCTAAAAATGCTCCGCCATAAGCATTTGTAATTGTGCCTGTGCTCCTAAAAACATGTGCTTGAAGACCATAAGCATTGGTTATTGTACCCAAACCATAATTGCCCACATGGGCGTTTAGTCCTTCTACTTCGTTAACTATACCGGAACCATTATGTCTGAAATCTGAACCTACACCCCTTATTAATGAAGTAAAATTAGCGGCAGATAAGGCGTTTATTTGCATATCACTCGTAATACCGTGAATCGTATTGGCAGAGTTTGATGTATTAGATAAACCCATAATAGACGATATGCCACGATACAGTGTTCCAGCTGTTAGGCTTGCATAGTTTTTTTGTAAGCTGATGCTATTGTCAAAGGCACCACTCCATAATAGACTACCGTCATTGGGATTAGAGGAATAGCTTCCAAAAGCAGTATTACCATAAATATAGGTCTGTCCGTCGCCCCTAACAGAAAATCGCTCGCCATAAGTTGAAAGGTCTGTGGAGGGAGTTGTTGCCCCCCAAACAGAGGTTTTGTCTGTTGGGTCGTCTGTAATATATGTCCTCAAATCCGATACGCCCCCACTTTCTGTTGGGTATATAATGCTCGCATCAGTAGCGTTGATGCCATAAGTAGGGAAATTGGTAGGTGTGGAATATCCTTCGTCGGTGCGTCCAAAAGTAATGCCTCCTTCTGGCATAACAAATAGGCGGTTGGTATTATTGGAGATAATATTGAGCGCGTAATTGGTAGTTGTTCCTAATTTATTATTCCACATATCGGTAATACCATTACCTGATAAGCTCCAAGCTGAAAAAAAGCCTATACCGCCAGACACAACCCATTGTGTTAAAGCAGAATTATAAATAAAAGTAGCGACACCATTAGCAGCTAAATTTAGGCTTGAACCTCCAGTATTAATTTGGTTAATAGATAATGAAGTCGTCTGATGTGTAAAAGTTAAAGTATAAGCGGTGGCATTTATAAGCGTTAAAACTCTACCGTTCTGTCCACTTGCAAAGCCTGTTATGGAAAATGTGGCAGTAGGTCCAGTTATACGAAACAATGAGTAATCGCTTAATACAACATCGCTATTCACGCCGTTGTTTAAGGCTAAGGCTGTTCCTTCTCGGAAAGCAATTGAGCCATTAACATCTAAGGCGGTATTGGGTGTCCCTGTTATTTTAATACCAACACTGCCTGTGCTTTGTGCTGTTAGGATATGAGGGTAAGTAAATAATTGTATGATAAACAGAAGGAATATAGATAAAATACGCATTTTTATAGTTTCATTTTACCCCCTCAGTATTGGGAAGTGTTTTTGTTGAAAAAATAATGCGTTTGTTCAAATAGAGTGTTTGTTATTTTATCAGTTTTGTTTTTTATCAAGTATTGCTTTTATGATTTCAATGTCTTTACTATTCTTCTCAATAGAAGATTTTAGTACATTATTATCAGTTTTAATCTTCGCTAATTCTGCTTTCAGTTGTTTGTTTTCATCTTCTAATTTTTGATTTTTAGCATCCAATTCTTTCACCGCATTGACCAAAGGCACTACAAAGGTGGCGTAAGAAACAGAGTAATACCCCCCCTCAGTATTTGGCTTAGATACGCCGCTAAAAGAGGTAATATTTTGTTTTTTTAAAATAGAATCTATTTCTTGGGCAACAAAACCATCGTACATAACGCCTTTTTGTGCTTTCAATTCATATTTTACGGGTCTAATGGCTTTAATAAAATTTAAACCAATTGAGTTATCTGTAATATTGGTTTTCAATCGCTTATCTGATATGGTAACGAAAGAACCATAGGTTTCAACTAAAGTAACAGAGGTATTACCCAACCTGATTTTGTTGGAAGCATCAACAGTTGCACCGAAGCCAAGTGCTGTGGTATTAGTTAAAGTTCCAGTAGTTATATCAGAAGTAGCCCCTATCAATGTATTAGTTGTGCCTGACGAAACTGTTGCTCCTGCATTATAGCCAAAAAAAACATTGTTGTCTGTACTTATACCAAGGTAGCCAGAACGAATATTATTGATTTTGAAAGTAAGCGAATTATTATCTGTCGTGCCTAAAAAATTGGTGGCGGGTGTTAATCCTGAATTTCCTACTAAAGACCACGCCCCTACATTCGCAGGGTCGCACTGGCTTTTCCAACCGCCAAAATAAAAATGGAGACAATTTAATTCGGTATTAAACACCATCAAACCTAAAATAGGAGAGGTAATATCATTCATTTGCGTAGTATTCATACGAGGAATAAGGAAGCCTTTGGTAGTGCTTTCTGCTTCAAAAACAGCACTACTGTGGAGAACCCCAGGGTTATCTCCTGTTTTTAACTGTGCTTTCAAGCACGTTAGCGGTATTAATATGATAAGTAATATATATAACTTTTTCCCCATGAAAAAGTGGAGTAGTTTTTTCTAAATTAAAACGACAAAAATGATAGTGTGTAGGGTTTACAATGAGTATTAGATGTTTTGAACGTGGGTATTTTATACTAAAGACAATCATCGAACAAGTCATATTAGAATAGCTTATTATACTAACGAAGTGCGTTTGAAGTTTCACTTTAAACGCACCCCCTCAGTATTTATAACATTTTTTCTTTAAAAACGGGCAATTAACCACCACTGTGTGCCGTCGCTTTGAATGTGTAAACGCACATTGTAATTAACACTACTCATGGATTGAGTGGTATTGACATGAATAGGGCGGCTAAAACTTAAAACGTGTGTCGCATCAAGGTCACTTTTCACTAATAAGTAAGTACGACCTGCGCAAATTGTTGGGTCGGGCAATGTCAAAGTCATACCTGTTACTGGAGGGTCAGCAATAACGGTATGGTCTGTTGTTGTAACGGTATAATCTGCTATTTGGCTCGTAACAGGTAAAGCCATAGAACCACCCAAGTGGAAAGTAGCATTGGCAGTAGTGCGACCAATAGCTATAGCACCAGCTATATCATTACCCGCTACGGTAGTCGCTAAAACACGTAAACGCTCTATATTCTGCGTTTTGAGTACAAATTCTTCATCATCGGTTGTACCTAAGAAATTAGTCCCTGCTGTCGTCCCTGAGTTACCGTCAAGCCGCCATGCTGTTGTGTTCAAAATGTCACCGGCAGCGCGTTTATTTAAAGTACCCCCTACTCCGAGTGTTACAACGCTATCCGTACCAGCACCTGTTAGCAAATTGGGCAATATAAGTGGACTTGAAGCACCGTTGCCAGTAATAGTTAAGGTGTTAGCACCAGCGTTAATAGTGGTATTACCCGTAAGTGTGCCACCTAATTGAATTTCTGACCCTACTTTTGTTATGCCATTTGAAGCGGAATTTGTTAAACTTTGCCAACTGCCATTAATATAGGCGGTTACAGCGTTAGTGGTTGTATTATAAATTAACATACCATTAACGGGTGTTGTAATTGTAGTCATTTGACCATCAGACAGTTGTGGTAATTGAAAACCCGTTGTGATGGTTGAAGGGTCAGCATTGCAAAGACTAAACCAATCGGTAGAACGGCGAATGTATAGACAGTTATTAGTAGTATTAAAAACAACTAAACCTGCTGGCGGTGCTGTAATACCCGTCATTTCAGCATTGTTCATTCGAGAAAACAATAAACCTTTGGCGTTACTTTCTAATTCTAAAAGCGAGTTTGCATTGATAGTACCAGGGTTATCGCCTAACTTTATCTGAGCTTGTGTAGTTGTAGCGAGCAAAACAAGCAACGCTACTCTAAATGTTAGAGTTAATCTTCTCATGTTATCAAATTAATTTTTAAATGATTATATACGCAAATTTTAAATAAAATCAATCAAAATATCGGGGTGTTACCATTTTGCTTGTATTCCATGCGGCACTACCGAAACGATAACTCAAAGCCAATTCGATACTATTATTACGTCTATTGGTTACATTTAGGTTTGATACGTTAAAATCGTAACTAAATCCGAGTCCATATTTTCCCCAATCAATGCGTACTAAAGCAAAATAAGCATCGTTCATCAATCCTTTTTCGGGTTTGTTGACGATGCGTGACCACGTACCGATTTGAAATGACCGATAATCTACTAAGTCAAAAACCCATTTCACCGCTACCCCTGTTGTTAGCTCAAAAGAGGGTCCTTGCTTCATCATTAATGTACTGGGTACGAGGCGCACTTGCGAATTGCCAATATTAAAACTCCCCGTAAAATGTGCTGTATAACGCATATACTGTAACGGGTTTGTCGAATATTGTGTTAAAGAAATATCACCACGGTTGAGGTGATGTACAGCTCCACCAATAACATAGTAATTTTTATTATCATACAAACCATATACCGAAATGCCCATTGAGGCATCTAAAATAGTTTTTTGTGTAAAATCTATCGTTTCGCTGCGCTTTGAAGGGTCAAATCCGCCGTTTCCGTCGTATTGACTTAACCATCTCCTATCACTCACATCAAGGGTTTGTTGCGTTGCACCCATTTGACCGCCGCCTAATAGATAGTGATACGCCTTTCCTTTTTTTGCCATAATTCGACCATACGACAAGGCTATTTTTGCTTCGTTTTGTTTCAATGCACCTGCTTTATCTTGCCAAACACTGACACCACCGCCAAAATAATCTACGCCTGAAAGATTGATGCGCTTTTCAAATGTACCTGCAATTGTTTTAAAAGCATCTCCGCCCAATATAGGAGCCCATTGGCTGCGATAATTGAGAGTAATAACATTCCCATCGTATAATACACCCGTCATGGCAGGATTTAGATGCAAAGGCGCAGAGTGGTACTGAGAAAAGTGGAGGTCTTGACCGCAGAGTGACCAAGCAATTGAGGAGAAAAGAAGTATAATTATACATTGCTTCATATTGTGTTACTTTGTTTATTGTGTCTTATCCATTAGGAAATGGTACAGTTTCCATTATGGAAAATGTACCACTTATTTTTTTACAAAATTATTGTGCTAATAAAAATTCTGATGCTAACGTTTTTACATCGCCGTCTTTAAACTCCAATTCTAACGAAACGATGTATGTGCCACGCAGCATAGGCTTATTTCGGTGCAAACCATTCCAACCTATCGAGCCATCAGGCTTAAAGTTTTGCGCTTCAAATAATAGAGTGCCCCACCTGTCAAAAATTTGCATTTTGCGCACATTGGTGACTTCTCCATTACTCAATATTGTAAATTCTTCTCTATCAGGATTAAAGGCATTGGGGACATATACCCCAAATTTTTTATCTACATATATCGTGATTTCATCTACTGCCGCACAGCCTGCACTATCAATAGCTTGCACGATATAGGTTATTTTGCCGATTGGTCGGGCAACAGTTGCAGCACAATCCGTACAGCTCAAATACTGAGGGGGGGACCATGAATATTTTACGGGCTTCAAGTCAATGCCAAGCTCGGGTGTCAAAGTAACAGATTGACCTTCTTGGATATGTATAGTATCTTGCCCGATATCAAGGCGCGATAGGCTCGATTGCTCAATATCAAATGTGGTATCTATCGAGCACCCTTCTGCTAATTTTATAATCAAATGATACGCATTTGCGCCCATTTTTTTCATTTGATAAGCGCGTGTGGGTCTATCATTCAAAAAAATACCTATATTGGTTGTATCTGAAAGTGTTATACTGCCATTGCTTTCACCATAACATTTAATGGGTTCAATGGCGATGTTTATAGTGCGCGATGCTCTTAAAAATAAAGTATCTACTTGATAATTGCCGCATATATCATAGGCTTTGACCCAATATCTGCCTGAGGTTCGGGCTATGTAAATAGAACTATCATTGCCATCTTGCCACTCGTAGCGGCTAAATCCTTTAGGTGGTTTTAACGTAAAGGTATCATTGTAACAAAATGTACGGTCGCTGCCTAAATTCAATATAGGCATATTCACAAAACACGTTTTTTTATAAACAGCTATTGTGAATACATCAAAGCTATCAGGCACGACATTACGTGAAGTCACTTGACCCGTTGCGCGAATATCACCTAATATGCTGGTCGCACCAAGATTAACCCACTCCGTGCCATCCCAACCCGCTACAACTATCCGTGATATATCAAATTCAGACAAAGTATCTACCCGACTGACAATATTATTCCAAGTCAAAGTAATGCGTGTTGCTTGGCTGCCATCTATATCCCAATATTCATTATTGCTTATTTTTAAATCCCTATCGCTTATTCGATTGATTGGGAATGGTGCGCGAATAGGTAAAATTGCTCCCGATGGACTGCCTTTAAAGTAAGCTGCTTTGAAAACAGCACTTATATCATTTGGCTGTGAAACGGCGGCGGGGCGCAATCGTTGCCCATCACCAATCGGAAAACTAAACGTATCGTTGCCCACTTTCGCCACGTAGCCATGAAAATGTCTGGTATTACTGGCTCCTGTATATGTTGCATTGTCCCCAAAAGCCCAATTTACTGAGGGGGTATTGCGAGGTGTGACAATACAGCCTTTTTGAAAATCTAATAAATAGGAGTTAAAAACTGGCGTACGAATGATAAGACTATTCCCATTGTTCAAAATCACATTATCAAATTGCAATAGCGAGCCATTGCCTTGTATGGTTTGCAAAGCTGTTCCTACAAAATAAGCACGTCCACGATTGTTAGAAAAAACTTGGTCATTCGTAAAATCGCCATGAAAACCGACCTGTGAAGCACTGTGCGTGCGCATTTGACCATTGTTTCTGAGGGTTTCTTGACCTGTAATCGTTTGTGTTGTGTAGAAAAATAGTAGTATGTAATTGAGAATGCGTAGTTTTCGCAACATTGTATGTTACTCTTTTATAACCTTTTGACTTGCTAATTTTAAGCCAAAAAAAAGCGGTCTAAATACCCTATTTTGGTATTTAGACCGTTCTACATCAAATTTATGCGCTTTTAATCCTTAATCGAGTTATTCTATTGAACTATCAACTTTCCAATGCCCTTTTTCCCTTTGCGTTCAATCGTAAATAAATAAAATCCTTGCCCCAGAGCTTCTCTTTCAAATTCAAAACGATTGCCTTTGAAGGTTTCTGTTCTGACTAATCGCCCCGTGGCATCGTAGAGATTGAAAACGGCAGGAATAGGGGGGGGGGTAACAGCATCATCGTTCTCAATCTCAAAAAATGCTTTGTCGGTAAATGGATTTGGATATACTTTAATCGGTAGTCTGTTGGTATTATTTTTTTCGACAATTGCCGAAATCATAAAACTTTTACCAACAGTATGGAATGTCCTGCTCGTGATAATAGGTGTATTGTAATCAAAATAAAGAGCTGCCTTGTTCAGGATTTTTGTCCCCGTCGGGTTATTTGGTTTTTGAGAAATGCGAAACTTAATAAATCC
>JAYVKQ010000353.1:0-10055 GCA_043768285.1 Saprospiraceae bacterium
GGTAAGGGCGCTTTTGTATCCACTACCTTATACGAAGCGGCGGTGGCATCATTAGCCAATCAAGCGACCAATTGGCTGATGGCGGGGCATATACCTCAACGGATTGGGGCTGAACATCCGAATATCGCTCCTTATGGAGACGTGTTTATGACGAAGGATAATAAAGAAATTGTATTGGCTTGTGGTACTGAAAGGCAATGGCAAATGCTATGTAAAATATTGGATACCAGTAATTTAGTTAATGATAAACGATTTTTGACTAATGCTTTAAGGGTAAAAAATAGAGCAAAATTGGTCAAAATACTGAGGGGGTGTATCTTAAAACAGGAACGCGACACTTTATTATATATGCTCCAAAAGGCTTTTGTACCAGCTGGGGCTATACGGAATATGCAAGAAGTTTTTGAAAATCCAATGGCACAAAAGATGGTTTTGGAGGAGGTTACGACCGAAGGTTATGTTACAAAAAGAGTAAAGACAGTTACTATTGATATAAAATTTAAAAAATAAATTCACGATAATATATTTTATAATAACATAATGTAATTATTTAGTTTGTTGATTATCAATTATTTATAATAAAAAATAACGCTTTAATGGTAGTTCGATTTTCTACCCTCAGTAGGGTAGTTCCTGAATTTTAAAAATAAATATTCAAAAAATACCGTCACATTAATACCCTTTTTTGAGATTGTGGTACTGCGTTTGCCTTTATCTAACCAAGAACGCAATTAGTGACGTTCTTAGCCGCTTGACTTTAACACAACAAATTTATAAGAACCAAAATTTTACGACTTACGACTTACAACAACTTACGAGCTTTAAAAAACAACTTACAATTTTAAGAACCAAAATTTACAACCTTACAACTTACAACTTTACAACAATCTCAAAGAATCAAAATTTTACGCTGTCCATTCTGATTAACACACAACTAAGCAAGATTTTATTCACTGTCCATTCTGATTAACACACAACTAAGCAAGGTTTTATACGCTGTCCATTCTAATTAACACACAACTAAGCAATGATTTGAAGTAAATAATTTAGTTTATTTTTTTCACACAATATCGCTGACCCAAAACTAAGGTCTTCTAACAAAACAAATAATGCGCTCAACTACTACACAAAACTTTCTGATAGATGGCTACGATTTGGCGATGGTAATAATAGTATTATCTATGATTATTGTAAAAGTCTTAGTCCTCAAATCTATCATTTAAACGTGGCGAATATATTCGCCACTTAGGGTGAAAATGGGAATTGGTACGATACTTGACTATCAAAACTCCATTAATTCGCAACTAAATTTACTACATTTAATGACAACTTACTAAGAAAACTAACGAACTGCAACCGAAACTAAAACGCCTACTACATACTGTTTTGTTCTGTGAACCATTCTTTTTTTAGAATTTTACCTCCCTTTTTAAAGCAATCATTTTATAAATAGCAATCAATTTACCGATTTAAACATTACATGATGAGAAATTTTCAATTAGCAATTCCTATGGTGTTGTCTGTAATGTGTGCCCATGCACAATCTATTTCTGACAGCAAATCAACCCAACTCACGGCTTCTGCCAACATTTCTACTGCCAGCACCGCTTCGGTTGCTAAGTATGCAGTGAGCGAAACGCCCGAACAAGCGCGTAAGCAAGTTATGCAAGCCCTTAATCTTTTCAGAGGTTATTCTGTATCAGTTGATGACAATAGTGAACCGGAGCAACCGGCATCAAATGATAAAAAAGATTTTAGCGAATACTTGGCTAAAATGAACCAAGTTATTCAAAGGCGTTTACAAACGCTTGAGTCAGACAACATTAAAGACGCGGAGCAAATGGCTGAAAAAAGTAGCTACTTGCGCGCTTTGACGTTGCTCAAATCTGCCGCTTGTCTTTCTGACCGCAACACAGGTTCTTTTGTTAAGCAAAAAGACCTTGATGGCGGAGACATTACGGCTTTCAACCTTGATAACTTAAAAAGCAACTCGCGTTATGGCTTCGTTGAAGGCTATAAAGAGGGTTTTGCGCGCATTAAAAAAGACCAAGTTTTTGGTTTCTTGAACTATTGCGGCGATGAGGTAATCCCATGCCAATATGAACTCGCCGAAGCCTTCAATAATGGTCGTGCTTTAGTAAAAAAAGTAGATTGGTACTATATTGATGCACAAGGGCAAGAAGGCGAAATGTTACAAAATGTAACTAATGCAAAACCTGTAAAATATGGAATCTCTTTAGCTCAATTTAAAGATGGCAAATATGCTTTCATTGACAACCGTTATGATGCAACTAAAGCACCCGTTTCTGGTTTTTATGATGAAATAACGCCATTTATTGGGCAAGAAGTTTTTAAAGTACGCCAAGGCAATAAGTTTGGTTTGATGAATTTGCAAGGTGTCGTAAAACTTGACCCTTCTTACCAAGTCATCGAAACAAGCAACGCACAACACTTATATAAAGTGTCTCAAAATGGTAAATTGGGCCTTGTAGATACACTATGGCGCATCAAATTTTCACCCGCTTTTGATATTATCGGCGACTTTAATGATAAAGGTTTGGCAGTGACAAAAGACGGTGACAACTACCGCTTAATCAGTGCAAATACTTACAAAAGTAGCGAAAAATATAAAAGTATTGCTACATTCAGTAAAAATGGCTTGGCTCAAATTCAAGATGCCAATGGCAATTTTGGCTTAATTAACATTGATTTACAAGAGGTTGTGGCAACTCAATATTTTACAATTGGTGAATTTAACGACTTAGGTTTGGCTGCCGCATGTCGCTTCGACAAAAAGTGTGGCTTTATCAATACCAAAGGTACGGAAGTAATAACACCTGTGTATGAAGAAGTTGGACTATTCAATAAATATGGTGTGGTTGTAGTCCGCGAATTGACAAAAGACTGTAACAAAAATAAGAACTGCAAAACGGACATTGTTTACAATAAATATGGGCAAGTTATCATTGCAAAAGCCAACGAAAAAGAGGTGACAACAATGAAAATTCGATATGAAGTTATGGATACATTACACAGTGGGGTATATGTGACAGCAAAGATGTACGTGGACGAAGAAATGCAAGGCTTCCATTTGATTGATGCAAAGTCATATCGCCTTATAACATCAGTACCTTACCAAAGTATTACACCTGTGGATATTAATGGCTTGATGCGCGTTCAACAAAACAATGTTTGGGGCTTTATGGATAGCACTGGCAAGGTCGTAATGTCTCCTTTATACAAAGAAATCAGAAAACATGCAGACGGTTTGTATGCTTGCAAAAATGACAATGATAAATATGGTTTTATTGACAAAAAAGGTAAAATTTCTATTCCTTTTGAGTACGAAGATGTAAAATACTTCCGCCAAGGACACTGTATTGTGGCACGCGGTAAGGAAAAATGGGGCTTAATTAATAAGTTTAACGCTAAAATTGTCCCATTAAACTTTAAAACAGTAACCACTAAAGAAGGTCAATATGAAATGTCAGACGATAAAGGTATTACCTATATTATAGATGACAAGGGCGATTGTGTTCAAAACTGTCAAAAGTTTGAGGAACTACGTCGCAAAGCCAATCAGTAAATTTCTCCATCATTGGTTGCTAATTATATACCCCCTCAGTATCTTGATGCTGGGGGGGATTTTTTATTGTCCTAAACCACTTTAGATACCGAGTAAATATGCTAACTTTGTCCAAAACAAAGAATAATTATGCGGTATTTCAATACATCAGGACCCAATATTGTCGCCGAGCATTATACGCTGATGCGCCCAAAATTGGTAGAGGAGGGTAGGATTGCGGTGCATCAAAGCCGTTATTTCACGATTTGGGCACCGCGCCAAACCGGGAAAAGTACCTATTTTAGACTTTTAGCTGATGAACTTGAAAAAGAAGGGTATAAGGTTGCGTATGTCAATTTTGAAAATTTTAGAAATCAAAGTCTTAAAGATTTTATCATTCGTCTGAATAATCATTTAACCCAATTTTGGGGTATTCCTTTCAAAGAAGAAACATTAGCGGCTGTTTTCAACCAAATAGAAAGCATTAAAAACGAAAAACTTGTCCTTATTATTGATGAAGTGGAAGGTATTAATGCTCAATATTTTGGTGATGTGTTACATTCCATCAGAAATAGTTATCACTCGCGAACTACGCACGGGCTTAAATCAGTTATTTTGGTAGGTGTTAGCAATATTTTAGGCGTTATTCAAGATAATGCCAGCCCCTTTAATATTGCCGATAATCTGAATGTGCCTTATTTTTCAAATGAAGAAACTTTTGAACTATTGGGACAACACGAGACCGAGACAGGTCAATTATTTGACCCCTCAGTAAAAGCCAAAATTGTGGATATTACTGCCAATCAACCTGGTTTAGTTAATGGTTTTGCTAAACAATTAGTTGCCAAAAACCCTCATGTATCTCTTATTACAATGAATGATTATTTGAAGGTAGAAAACTGGTATTTGACCGAAGCCATTGATAAAAATGTATCAAATATTATCAATAAGGCACAGCAATATCGTTCATTTGTTGAGAGATTGTTATTTACAGAAACTAAAGCCATTTTTCAAATCAACCGACCAGATATTAAATTGTTACATACCAATGGTATTATTAAAAAAGATAATGATGGGTATGTTGCTTTTTGGGTGCCTTTATATCAAAAATGTTTATATGAAGCCTTTTATCCTTATTTAAATGGAGAAAAAGACCGTATTAGGGGTAATATGGATGTAGATACCTTCCTTTTGCCTAACGGACATTTGGATATGGATAAAATAGTGGAGAGTTATAAAGAATATGCCCAACGCAGAGGCTTTCGTTATTTTAGAGAAAAAGATGAAAAAGGCAATTTTGTTTCCTTGAAAGAAGCGGCTTTGATGTATAGTTTTGATACTTACGTCAATGCCATTATCAGTTTGGCGGGTGGTAAAACCTATCTTGAACCCACAACTGCCTTGGGACGCAGTGATTTGCTCATCAATTATAAAGGGCATGAATATGTCATAGAAACGAAAGTGTATAGTGATACAGTACAATTTGCCGATGGTAAACACCAATTGGCTTACTATCTCAAAAGCTTAAATTTGAAAACGGGTATCTATTTGGTTTTTGTCCGTTCTACAATTACTAATCCGAAAATAGTGGAAAGTATAGACATTATTGAAGGGATAGAAATTAAAGCTTATTTGGTACGCTATGATTTAAGTATTGATTTTAAAGAGAAGAAAAGGAAGAAAGGAGAAGACAATGATGATGAATGATAAACTTATAGAACTCAAAAACCTACAAGAACTCTTAAAAAAAGAAAAACAAGCCGACCTTGATTATTTCAAAACGGTGATACAAAACAAGCCTTTGGCGCAACGCTGCGCGGAAGGCTTTTCGTGGTACCCCCTCAGTATCAAAGCCTCTGGTTTTATGTATGGCGAGCGTGCTTTTGTTACTGTCGAACACGGTGGCAATGCTGATGACCCACACCAATTTAGAAGTGGTAATATCGTCAATTTATTTACAAAACAAACGGACGTATATAAGCCCGAATTGAGTGGCACTATTCATTTTATTGCTAAAAATACAATGCGTATTATTTTGAATAGCAAGGATTTACCCGATTGGCTCAGTGGTGGTTCAATTGGTGTGGATTTGCTTTTTGACGATAGAACCTATATCGAAATGGAACGCGCTTTAGTAAAAGTGATTAATGCAAAAGGAGATAGATTAGCTGAATTGCGGGATATATTTCTCGGCATAAAACCACAATATAGTAGGAGGGAGGAGGTCGCAGACAATACCCTTTGGAATATCGGAAAACTCAACGCTTCACAGAATAAAGCCGTTCAACAGATTGCCCAAACGCCTGATGTTGCTATCATACATGGTCCACCAGGAACAGGCAAAACGACGACTATTGTGGCGGCTGTAAAAAAATTGACTCAAACGGAAAATACGGTGCTTGTGGCAGCACCTTCCAACACGGCTGCCGATTTATTGACAGAGCGTTTGGCAAAAGAAAATTTATTAGTGGTGCGCATCGGCAATATATCGCGGGTAGATGAAAGTATTATTAGGCATACTCTTGAAAACCAACTCTCTACGCATCATGAAGCTAAGAATATTAAAAAAATTAAGATAAAAGCTGCTGAACTTCGCCGCCAAGCCCGCGCCTACAAACGCCGTTTCGATTTTGACGCTAAGAGCAAACGAGAGCAACTTAAACAAGAGGCGAGAGAAATGTCCGCTTGGGCAAACGAACTCGAACAGCGTTTGATTGATCAAATTATGGACAGTGCGCACGTCATTATCTGTACCCTTGTGGGTGCGTCTCATTCCGTTTTGGATGGGCGCAAATTTAGGACTGTCGTGATTGACGAAGCCGCCCAAGCCCTCGAACCCGCTACGTGGATACCGATATTAAAAGCCTCGCGGGTCATCCTCGCGGGCGACCCTTTTCAGTTGCCGCCGACGGTCAAAAGTAAGGAAGCGCAACGCGAAGGCTTATCCGTTACTTTGATTGAAAAAGCCATCCAAAGGGTATCAAATGTGAGTTTGTTGAATGTACAATACCGTATGAACCAAGCCATTATGCAGTTTTCTAATAAATGGTTCTACGACGGGCAGCTGTCGGCTCACCCCTCAGTAGTGGCGCGTGAATTGCCTAATTTTCAAGACGAAAAGGCGGTGGTTTTTATTGACACAGCGGGTTGTGGCTTCGATGAAAAACAACATTCCGAAAATTTGAGTCGCTACAATCCCGAAGAGTTTTATATATTGAGAGAGCATTTATACCAGTTTTTGGACTTGTTTCCCTACGAAAAACCCTCAATTGGCATTATTTCGCCCTACCGTGAGCAAGTTGTGACGATGGAAAACCATATCGAAGAAGACCCGATGTTAAAAGATTTGGATATTACCGTTTCTACCATTGATGGCTTTCAAGGGCAAGAGCGCGATGTAATATATATTTCTCTCGTGCGCTCAAATGTCAAAAACGAAATTGGTTTTTTGAGTGATTATCGCCGCATGAACGTAGCCATGACCCGTGCCCGCATGAAATTAATTATCGTTGGCGATAGTGGTACTATTGGCGATAATAAATTTTACAAAGCCTTTTTGGATTATGCCGATGCTGAAGGGACTTATAGCTCGGCTTGGGCTTTTATGAACCCTTCGACTTAATTTCATCGGGTTCCAACACATTGTCAAGTGTGTATGCTTTGAACTCCCGTCACGTACTCGCCGATTTGGTGAAAAAATCAACGTCGGCGGTTATGTTACAAAACATTGAAAAAACTGAAAGGACTTAAATTCACATTGCCCTATTTGTCAATAGTTGACACAAATGCAATCGGGCGTGGCGCAATTACCCTTGCAAATTATCTGTATAAAACAGGAATTGAAACTTCTTTTGGATTGATTGTCGGTATTTTATTTGAATTTTTGATGTTTGGTTTTTAGACTTTTGATTTTGTAATTAAAATTTATTTTACTCCAACCACGATTTATAATACTCTCCATCATCAATCTTCAAAGCCGCTTCCGTAATACTGAGGGGGCGAAAAGTATCAATCATCACCGCCAATTCTTCCGTTTTTGTATGCCCAATGCTGCGTTCATACGCTCCCGGTGCAGGTCCATGCGGTATGCCGCTTGGGTGCAAGGTGATATGCCCTTTTTCGATATTATTGCGGCTCATAAAATCACCGTCCACGTAATAGAGCATTTCGTCTGAATCTATATTCGAGTGGTTGTAAGGGGCAGGAATACTGAGGGGGTGGTAATCGTACAAACGCGGCACGAATGAACAGATAACAAAAGCCTTTGTTTCAAAAGTTTGATGCACAGGCGGCGGTTGATGCACACGCCCTGTTATGGGTTCAAAATTGTGAATAGAGAAACCATACGGGAAATTATAACCGTCCCAACCGACCACATCAAAAGGGTGCGTTGGATAGAGCATTTCATATAAAACACCTTGTTTTTTGATTTTCATAATGAAGTCGCCTTGTTCATCGTGCGTTTCAAGGTCTTGGGGCAGTTTCAAATCTCTTTCACAAAAAGGTGAATGTTCCAAAAGTTGCCCAAACCAATTACGGTAGCGTTTAGGCGTATAAATCGGGTGAAAACTTTCAGCAAAAAGCAAGCGATTATTTTCGGTATCAAAATCAATTTGATAAATCATGCCGCGTGGAATAATCAAATAATCGCCGTATTCAAACGGAATATTGCCCAATTGTGTCCGCAAAGTACCTGTACCCCGATGAATAAACAGCATTTCATCGGCATCCACATTTTTATAAAAATAGTCGCGCTGCGATTTTTTAGGCGCAGCCAAACCAATGTGAATATCCGAATTGACCAAAAGGGGCGTGCGACTTTCAAGAAAATCATTTTTAGGTTTTACCTCAAAACCCTTTAATAATCGGGCTTTTATACCTTTTTCAACGGCAATTTTAGGCGTAACATGGGTTTCTGATAAAATTTCTTTTACCATCGTTGGGCGATGCACTTGATACAAAAGCGATGACATACCATCGAAACCAATTGTTCCAAACAGTTGCTCATAGTAAAGTTGCCCATTTTCTTTACGAAACTGTGTATGCCGCTTTTGCGGAATTTTTCCTAATTTATGATAGATTGGCATGGCGGTTTTGATTTAATTAGCTATTCGCATTAATTTTTCAGCAACTTGTTTATCAATCAATTTTTGTTCTGTTTATGCAAAGTAACTACTTTATGCACATATCTCACAGCATAAATTTTGTCCCGCTCAGTCCCGAAAGGTTTCGGGATTTCACTGTCTTCAATATATTTTGATAAAAAACAATGTTTTTACAAATAATATTTGCGCTATTGACAATGAAAAAAGTCTAACAAAAACAAACACACCCAACTAAAAACAAAAAAAAAGCCCGCGAAACGGGCTTTGATGAACGGGTAAAGAAAATATTCAAACCCCATAATAGGACAGTAACCAAGACAATTGAGGCGTTTTCCTTCCTCTTTTAAGACAATTTTTTCTTTCATCGGATTTTTAACTTTTTTTTCTTTACCGAAAAGTACATTGCTAAATGTCGTGCTTAATCCTAAAAGCCCTGTTGAAGCAATAAATTTTTTTCTATTCATTTTTTAATTTCTTTTCATACCACTAAACATTCCATTTTTAGTATAAATAGCATCTTTATCTATAACAAAACAAACGGCAACGCTTTTTGAATGTGCTTGTAATTTAAGGTGTTCATCGTCCGTAATGATGCTATCGCCTTTTTCTAATAATGTTTGATTAATGTTTAATGCACCGTCAAAAATATAAACAAAATAGGCCGTGTTTTTAAAAAAAGGTTTTGGTAAACTTTGACTGCTGTTTTCTAATTCAATATCATACACCAAAATATTGCTTTTAATTTCAAGAGGCGCAGAGCTATTTTTTAAACCCGCCACTAACCGCCAATGATTTGTTACCAATTCGCCAACATTAGAAAATTGTACTTGTGGCGGGTCATTTTCATTTTCGGGTCGAATAAAAATTTGTAACAAACGGACATCTTCTTTATACAGTGCCGTAGGAATACTTTCTTGGTGATAAATACCACTTCCTGCATTCATCAACATAATATTTTGTGGTGTTACGGCAATTTCTTTACCTGTGCTGTCTTTATGTAGCATCGTTCCGCTACGCATCAAGGTGAGTATTTCATCGTTTCGGTGAGGGTGCATCGCAATGAAAGCACCGGGCTTTAAATGGGCATCATCAAACCGACCTAAATTATAAAAACCTAAATCGTTATTCCCTGCATTTAGTCCTGGAATAACGATATTGATATTAAAATTTCCGTGCCCTGCTGCGTGTCTTTCAGACGCTTTATTTATGATAACATTTTTTAAACATTTTTTAAATATTTTTTAAATATTTTTTAAATATTTTTTAAATATTTTTTAAATATTTTTTATACTGTACCCTACTATTTTTTAAGGTAATTATGAGAAACATACAAGAAAGCGGAACTTTGAGTTGCGAAACAAAAAAGACCCGCTTCTCATATGTTA
>JAYVKQ010000354.1:0-5706 GCA_043768285.1 Saprospiraceae bacterium
ACCTCCTCGCAATGACACTTTGGTTTTATGTTTTCGTTTTTTACTTTCTCTAAAAATCATTAAAGAAAAATGATATTAAAATGCCTCATCGCTGATGATGAACCCTTAGCCCATACTTTATTAGAAAACTATATCGGGCGTTTGAAAACCTTGACCGTTGCAGGACACGCCTACAATGCCTTCGAGGTATTGGATTTTTTGGGAGAAAATAGTGTTGATATACTGTTTTTGGACATCAATATGCCTGATATGACAGGATTGGATATGCTCAAAACGCTATCCAATCCGCCCATCGTGATATTGACTACAGCCTATGCCGAACATTCGTTAGAAGCCTTCGACTTAGGTGTGATGGATTATCTATTAAAACCCATTCGTTTTGATAGATTTCTAAAAACCATCAATCGCGTGATTGAATTGAAAAAACCGCAAGGCAGCACCCCTTTGATGCCTTCGGCTTCATTCCAAAGCACCCCCTCAGTATTTGGGGCAGAAAATGGTGAAAAAAAGGAGAAAAACCACCACGATTTTATCTTCATTAAAGACGGAACAACGAATTATAAAATCAATTTTGATGAACTCCTCTACGTGCAAGCCTACGGCAATTTTGCCAAAGTATTCACGTCAAAACAAACCATCGTTGCTTCTATGACGATGAAGCATTTGGAAGAAGAATTGCCCGAAAACCAATTCACTCGCGTGCATAAGTCATTCATTATCAATATACAAAAGGTGAGTAAAATAGAGGGAAATACCGTTTATATCAACAAAACAGAGATACCTGTGGGGGCGGTATATAAATTGAGTTTGGATAAAAAAGTGAGGCATTAATTTAAGAAAATATGTAAAAATGAAAAAAACACTCTGGTTTGAGCGCATCTTTCCTGCCATCGAAGACAATGGTAGATTTCCAACTATTGTAGAAAGATTGGAAGGCACACCCGCCCGATTAGCAGCTAAAATGAAACATATTGATGCTGATTTGACCCTTTCAAAAGAGGGACAATGGAGCATCAAAAAAGAAATTGGGCATTTGATTGACCTCGAACCTTTGTGGCACGAAAGAGCGAAACAAATACTGAGGGGGGATGGCTGTATGCAGATAGCTGATTTGACCAATCAAAGAACGCATCAAACTGATCACGATGCCCAAAGTGTGGCAACGTTAATCAAAAGATTTAGAAAACAACGATACAGTTTCATACAGACCATACAGCATATCAATGCTGATGATTTGGAGAAAGCCGCTATTCACCCACGCTTAGGGACACCTATGCGCTTGATTGATTTAGCTTTTTTTGTAGCCGAACACGATGACCATCATTTGGCGCAAATTACTTTTTTATCAAAAAATAACGTCTAAACACTCAACCACAGCAAGCTAATATCTTCTGGTGCTTTCATTCTATCGGCAACGCGCATATATCTATCAGATAATTTAGATAAATAAATTTGCGCCTTTTCACCCGCTTCGTTCAAACCCGTAAGGCTCTCAATTTTCCAATAATCTACTAAATGTTGGATAATACGGGCATAATCCCATGTGGTATAGATGCCAATGCGTTGGGTAATGGCAGAAAAGCGCGTGAACATATCGCCATCTGGGTTTTTACCCATTAGCACTGCGGGCATCGTGATTTGCTTACGCATCATTGTTTCAAAAGCCTTGATACCGCCATTGGGGTCAATTTCAAAAACTTTACCGATAAAAGATTTGTAGGCTTTTTCGTGTCGAGCCTCATCCCCTGCAATCGTTTTACATACTTTTGATAGCACATCGTCACCCGCTTTATTGGCTAATTTACCCGTATTGACGTGTGATATTTTAGTGGCACGTTCTTGAAACGAGGTATATATCATAGATTGATACGGGCAGTTTTCCGTTTGCGGATTGAAACCATTGGTTATCAAATTTTGAATAGTGATTTCGACCTGTTTCATATCGGCTCTGCCTGAAAGATACAGGTATTTATTTAACAAATCACCGTGCCGATTTTCCTCTGCTGTCCATGCTCTTGACCACCGCGCCCATGCTTTATCGCTCGTCAAATCGCGTTCATCATTGATACCTTCAATGAGCGTAAAGTAGGTTTGATAACTCGGCAGAGCCTCCTCCGTTATCATATTGCCTATCAGTGATACATAAACCTCATCAGGTAATCCAGCACTGCGCGCACGTAAGGCACGCAATTGGTCGAAAGCATCTTCACGCGCCATATCGGGCAGAAAATCTGACGGCTGCCAACACTCATCGGCTTTGACGAGTAAGTTGTCTATGGTATCCGATACAAATGGTTCAATTTGACTGATTACTTCAACATTTTTAGCGATTTCGAAGGATAGTTGGTTGGTATTAAATGAAGTCATTTGCGTTGAATATAGATGAATAGATAGTAGTGAGAAACAAAACAAAGATACTAATAATTATGATACGTATATATATAGCGCATATTTAGAAAAACATATTGTTGGAGATATAAATAAAAATAAATTATAAGTAATTGATTTCCAATGAATTGCGTTATTTGATTTAACATGATTTACATTATTCATAACCCAAAACATATTTTGAATCACACCTTCATCACCGCCACCGATAACGGGTAGATTGTCGGAAGAACTATTCACATAGTTAGAAGATACATCAATTTGCAATTTTTCGGTATGTTTTGCGCCGAGTCTAAGGCTCTCATTTCTGCGCTTGTATTCTGCATTAGGTAAATGGTAAAATACTGAGGGGGTATAAAACCTGCATACGCTTGACTGTCAATCAGATAGTCAAGCGTTTTGTGTTAAAAAAATATTTTTAAAAAAAATTAAGCAAAAATTTTGAGAAACCAAATGGTTGCATATATATTTGCAATCAATTGGTTTCTTATTAAAAATAAATAAACAATGCGCCGAGACATTTTTCAAGCCATCGCCGACCCGACAAGACGGGCAATTATCGCACTCATCGCCTTACAAGCCATGACACCCAATGCTCTTGCAGCGCATTTTGACACGACCCGACAAGCCGTGTCAAAGCATCTACGCATACTCACAGAATGTGAATTGATTAAGTCAGACCAACAAGGCAGAGAAATTTACTACACATTAGATATTGAAAAAATGAAAGAGATTGACAAATGGTTGGCGCAATTTCGCAAGATTTGGGAAACACGTTTCAACCAACTTGATGATTTATTATTAACAATTCAAAAAAAGGGGAAAAAATGAAAAACAATTTGCTATTTGATTTTACCGTTGACAAATCAACAAAAACGGTCGTCATAATCAGAGAATTTGCTGCCGATCTTTCGCTGGTTTGGGATGCTTTTACCAAGCAAGAATTACTCGACCAGTGGGTTGCACCTAAACCGTGGTCTGCCAAAACAAAATACATGGATTTTAAAGTTGGTGGCAAAAGATTTTATGCTATGGTAAGCCCCGAAGGACAAGAGCGTTGGGCTATTCAGGAATACACTGCCATTACGCCAAAAACCAATTTTAAAATGTACAATGCTTTTGCAGACAAAGACGAAAACCCTGAATCGTCGGGTTCTGATTGGGATTATCATTTCAGCGAACAAAACGGCACAACAAAAGTGCATATTACGATTTTTAATGAATCGTTTGACCGTTTGGAGCGGATGATTGCAATGGGCTTTGAACAGGGCTTTAAAATGTCTATTGATAACTTAGACACATTATTGACAACTTTATCTGAAAAATGAATAAAACAAAATTAGACAATCCAATATCTGTTGACAACTATTTGGCGGCACTTGACCACCCGCTAAAACCCGAAATAGAGCAACTCCGCACCTTAATTTTAGGTACGAACAAGAATTTAACGGAAATTATCAAATGGAATGCCCCCAATTTCTGTTTTCATGGAGAAGACAGAATAACCATGCGTATTCATCCGCCAAAGCAAATCCAATTGATTTTTCATCAAGGAGCAAAGGTGCAAGAACTACCAAAAAATAGGCTTATTTCCGACAACACGGGTTTATTAGTTTGGAAAACAAATGACCGTGCCATTGCGACTTTTGCCAATAGTGCAGATATTTTAGCCAACAGTTCAGCACTTGTCGAAATCATCAATGCGTGGTTGGCGGCAACGGCGGTTGGCTGAAACTTAAATATGCTTGTGTTTAATGGTGGAAAATATCAAAAATACTGAGGGGTCATAAAACCACAAATGCTTGATTATCAAACAGATAGTTAAGCGTCTGTGGTTTTAAAAAAGGCGAAAATACTGAGGAAGCCTAAGCGGTAGGCGACCAATTTTTTCAAGCGTAAAAATGCCTTGTGTACGCACATGACCGACAACAGAAACAACAGCATAACACAACTTTCTATTTTACCTTAATAACAATTTTACCTTTTGCACGACCCGATTCAACATAAGACATCGCTTCATTTGTTTGTTCAAACGGAAACACTTTGTCAATAACGGGTTTGATGATACCTGATTCTATTAATTTTGTAATTTGACCTAATTGTTCGCCTTGTGCCCGCATAAAAAGAAAGGAAAAGTTTACGCCAAGACGTTTTGCTTTTTTCCTAATACCTGCACTCAAAACTTTTAATACGAATTTCAAAAACCAATTGGCATTAATTTCTTGCCCAAAATTAGGGTCAGGTGGACCAGAAATAGAAATAACTTTTCCATTTGGTTTTAATATGCGTAGAGATTTTTCAAGCGTTTTGGTATCTTGACTGTTCAAGACCACATCGTAATCTTTGAGTAGGATTTCAAAATCCTCACTTTTGTAATCAATGACAATATCAGCACCCAAACTCTTTACTAAATCAATATTGGCAGCACTTGTTGTCGTAGCGACAAATGCCCCCAAATGTTTTGCCAACTGAATAGCGAATGTGCCGACACCACCCGAACCCGCTTGTATGAATACTTTTTGCCCTTTTTGCAGATTTGCTTTTTCAACCAGTGCCTGCCATGCCGTCAAACCGACTAATGGAATTGATGCAGCTTGTTCCATTGTAATGTTTTTGGGTTTTATTGCCACATCGCTTTCATTCATGGCAATAAATTCGGCAAAACTGCCAATTCTATGGTCGGCAGGTCTTGCATAAACGGCATCACCAACTTTGAATTTACTCACTTTTGCACCCACTTTTGTGATAATACCCGCCACATCATGCCCCAAAATAAGGGGTGTTTTGTAAGGCAAGAGCAGTTTGAATTCGCCATTTCGGATTTTTGAATCCAACACATTCACCCCTGTTGCGTGTATTTGTACCAATACATCATTTTCATTTACAACGGGTTCTGCAAGTTCAGTTAGATGCAGTTTCTCGTTTTTGCCGTAGCGATTTATTATAAATCCTTTCATTTTCTGAATTTTTATTTTTTAAACTTTTCCTAATTTTTTACGTGTTTGTCAACCAATTTTTGAACTACGGGTCCAATAATTAAAATGGCAGGAATGACAATTAAATAAGCTATCCCCCACGATTTCAACCAAATCTTTAAAAACCGTTCACCGAATCCAATGTTCAAGGCAATAAGCGTGAACGAAATAAGCCCTGTTGTGATACTGCCCATGATTAAGGCAAAAACTATTTTTCTTTTCATTGCTTTAACGTTTCATGTATAGAACTGGTTGCGTAATAAAATATTGATAAAAAGCGTTTTAAATATTGTAAAATAACGACTTTAGGTATTTAAATTTTTATAAATGGCTGATTATAAAC
>JAYVKQ010000355.1:0-2558 GCA_043768285.1 Saprospiraceae bacterium
GTAAGAGTTCGCCCCTGTAGCGAAAAGTTTATAAAACGGGGTGGGTTGCGGCAAGTATATAGCGCAGCGGTTACTTGCTGCTTGTTGCCACGAAGCGAGGAGCCAAAACAGTCCAAAATACTGAGGGGGTGCAAAAGTTCATTGACATAAGGGCAACAAAACGGGCAGTTTAGACACCCGCACAGGCGGCACCCCTCAGTATAATGGCAATATTTCGACCACCACATGGCAAGTGAAGGGGCGCGATAAAATGGGCTACGCCTTCACCTACGATGATTTGGATAGGCTATTGGGTGCTAAGTATTTTGACATTACGGACGCGGGTGTCGGTACGCCCTCGCAAACCTCGACCTACTCCACAGACAATAAATTTGAGGAAAAACAGACCTACGATGTACGGGGCAATATACTGACCCTCGAGCGCAATGGCTTAAACTCTGGCACATGGACAAATGGCAAACAAGGCTTTACGGCTGGCACGTATGGCAAAATTGACAATTTGCAGTTTGGCTATTACGAAGGCAACAAATTGATACGGGTGCAAGAGAACTCGCTGCCCAACAAGGGTTTTAAAACCACCAAAAGCCCTACGGATTATAGTTGGCAATATGGCTACGATGCGAACGGCAATTTGCGCTACGACTACAATAAAGGCATTAATTGGATTTGGTACAATCACCTAAATTTGCCTACCTTAGTGGAAATGACCAATAGTCGCTATATTACGCTCAACTACACCGCCGATGGCGAACTCGTCCGCAAGTGGACGGAGAACTACGGCGACAATACAGGCATCTATATGCAGGAATACGTAAACGGCATCGAGTATAAAAACTGGGTGTTAGACCGCATTCCGCACCCCGAAGGCGCAGTCATTCGCAACGATGCGGGCGGATATGAATACGAATACACGCTAAAAGACCATTTGGGCAGCAACCGCATCGTATTCAGAGACAAAGACAATGACCGCATCATTGACACCTCCGACATCAAGCAAATCAACCACACCTACCCCTTCGGTATGGATATGGAGGGCAATTGGAATGGGTCATTTAACGGTACAGCTACGCAAGGCAACGCTTATAAATACAATGGTAAGGAGTTTAATAATGATTTTGGCTTGGGGTGGTATCATTATGGGGCGCGGTGGTATGACCCTGCTATTGGACGGTGGAATACAGTTGACCCTTTGGCAGAGAAAATGCCTTCATATTCTCCTTATGCTTTTTCATTAAACAATCCTGTAAATATGATTGATTTAGATGGTAGAATTCCTTATCCCATAACAATTAGATCGTTTGCATCATTTAATACTTTTGCTTATGGATTTCATGGTGATGGAAGAGGATATTCAAATACTCCATCGTATGCAAATGGGCAAGGACCATCTGCCAGGGCTCATCAAAGAATATTGTTTGATACGGATAAATCACATATTAATGCTTATGGGTGGAGTTCTCCTACTTATAAGGAAAATAATCCCGGCAATACTAAAACTGCGTCACCAGAAATTTCTTTTACTAAAGGTCTTTCAATTACAAATGATGAGGATAATAAAATTTTTGGATTTGGTACACACTCGGCTGCTAGAAATCCTCAATCACCAGCACCGCAGTCTATGACACCTAACATTGATGTGTTCTCTGATTTTTTAATAACAGAGAATAAGAAAAAAGGTACATTGTCAATTAGTGGAAAGCTTACAGGTGATAATTATCCAAGCACTGAGGCATTTATTTCAGACCCAAAAGGACAAAATGTATTTATTGGTGTAGGTCAAATAGGGAGTGACGTAGGTCAAAACACAGGACCTTTTACAGAACTTACAGGCGAGCATAAAGATAAACTCGTTACAAGTTTCAATTTTACCATAAATACTGATAGCAATGGAAACTTTATTAATGTACGATCGGGGGGTAAAATATATAGTCTAACAGTTTGGAATAATCAATTTTTAAATACTTCACCACAGAAAAAAGAAAAATAATGAAACTTTACATATCATACTTTCTCACATCATTTTTTATATCATGGATGATTATATTCTTACATGGAATCTCTGCTGGATATTCGACATATGTTCCAATAATAGGCTTATTAGGTTCACTTATATTATTTATAGTTGCGACACCAATCCTTGTTTATTATCCCAAGATAGGTTTATATATAGGATTATTTAGTTGTCTATTAATTCTTCCATTTACTGCGGTAGTAGTTAAAGGTACTTTTGATGATTATAAATTCAATTTGGGTTTACTATTATTAGTGCCATCATTATTGCTATTAATAAGTTTATATTTTACTATAAAGTATTTAACAAATAAAGATTTAATCTTACGGGGATTACCTGAAAGCTCTGCACTTAAAGTTATTCTGTCTGGTATTCCAATATTAATATTTGTTATTTATATGTTTGAAACATGGGAATTTTGGAGTTGGGAAATTTTTAATCTTTAGAACCCTGTTGTTGCAGGTGTTCAATTAATTAGGAAAAACGAGCGGGTTTGTGCAAGACTTTAACGAAGTGGTGTCTTGCACACTTGCTGCCGAGCCGCCAA
>JAYVKQ010000356.1:0-6894 GCA_043768285.1 Saprospiraceae bacterium
TTTTATAAATTTTTAAAGTGCCAAAGTAGAACTAAGCCTTATGATAAAATCAACTTACATGAAAAAACAACTAAGCTATCTCAGCGGTACCAGTAAAAAACCATTATTAGGCATCACCATTGGCGATATGCTCGATAAAACCGCTAAACGCTTTCCGAATAACGATGCTTTGGTGGTGCGCCATCAATCGGTTCGATTTACCTATAAAGCGTTTAAGGCAGTCGTGGATACTTGCGCCAAAGCGTTGATAGCAATTGGTGTTCAAAAAGGGGACAGAGTGGGTGTTTGGTCGCCCAATCGCTATGAGTGGACAGTGGCGCAATTTGCTACCGCAAAAATCGGGGCAATATTGGTCAATATCAACCCCAGTTATCGCTTACATGAATTGGCTTACGCGCTCAATCAATCTAATTGTAGCGTGTTGATGATAGCTGACCAATTCAAAACGGCAAATTTTACGGAGATGGTCAATACCTTAGCCCCTGAGTTGGCATATGCGACCAAAGGCGATTTGCAAGCCGAGCAACTGCCCCATTTACGCACCGTTATCCGCATGGCTGACGATGAAAAAGTGGGTATGTGGACATGGCAAGACTTTATGAACCAAGCAAAAATGGTTTCAAATAATGCCTTAGCCGAGCGTCAAAATAGCCTTTCTTTTGATGAACCTATCAATATTCAATACACGAGTGGCACAACGGGATTTCCGAAAGGCGCGACTTTGAGCCACCATAATATCCTCAATAACGGCTATTTTGTTGCAGAATTGATGCACTTTACGAGCAAAGACCGTCTTGTGATACCTGTTCCCCTTTATCACTGTTTTGGTATGGTGATGGGCAATTTAGCCTGCGTCACACATGGCGCGACCATGATATATCCGAGCGAAGGTTTTGACCCCGCTTTAACGCTCCAAGCCGTAGTTGCTGAAAAAGCGACGGGCATATTTGGCGTACCGACCATGTTTATTGCCGAATTGGATTTGCCCGATTTTGATACCTACGATTTAACGAGTTTGCGGACGGGTATCATGGCGGGTTCGCCTTGCCCGATTGAAGTGATGAAAAAAGTGCAGAGCATAATGCACGTTCCAGAAATGGAAATTGCCTATGGCATGACCGAAACAAGCCCCGTCAGCACCCAAACCCGCATAGGCGCGCCCCTTGAAAAACAAGTGAGTACCGTTGGGCAAGTGCATCCACATATTGAAGTCAAAATCATTGACCCCGAAACTGGCAAAACTGTATTCATTGGCGAAACAGGTGAACTATGCACACGCGGATACAGCGTCATGCTCGGCTATTGGGACAACGACAAAGCTACCGAACAAGCCATTGACAAAGCCAGGTGGATGCACACAGGCGACCTCGCCACAATGGATGCGCAAGGCTATGTAAAAATAGTAGGACGCATCAAAGACATGATAATACGCGGTGGTGAGAACATATATCCCCGCGAAATTGAAGAGTTTTTATATACCCATCCGCATATCAGCGATGTGCAAGTGATAGGTGTCCCCGATGCCAAATACGGCGAAGCAGTGATGGCATGGATACGCCTCCGCGAAGGCGAAACACTGACACTTGATGCTATAAAAGCCTATTGTCAAGGCAAAATTGCCCATTTTAAGGTGCCGCAATATATCCGCTTAACTGATAGTTTTCCAATGACTGTTACGGGTAAAATTAGGAAAGTGGAAATGCGGGAGGTGAGTATAAAGGAATTGGATTTGGAACTTGTCGCTAATTTGAAAATGGCTTAAAATACTGAGGGGGTGGCATCTTCAATATTGCGCAGCAAACAAGTATAAATATGACAATGAATAAATGTGCATTACCTTATCCACAAAAAAGCTATGCGCTTTTTTGTGGATTTTTAAGGTGCATTTTATCGAGCATAGTCATAAATGCATCTTCATTTTTGATGATACCTTGCATATACAATCGATAGGCATAGGCAGCTAAATATACACGTTGTACATACTCGCTTAATGGGCGAATGGGCAATGTGATTTCCGAATTTTTCTTAGTATGTATAAATCTAAATTGTTGATTATCAGATACATCTGTAAAGCCAAGTTTATGTAGCATTGTCATAAACTCTTGGTTTGTAATATTCGCTTTTCTATATATTTCGGCAGCACCCATTTTCTATTATTTTAATATTTTCCTTAAATATTGAACGCTTTCTTTGTCAAAAACATTTGTTTCTGGAATATATACCCTTACAAATTTATGGATATTTTTTAACAACATCCTATTTTCTTTAAAATATGCTTGCACATCCATATAATATGACTTTTCTAAAAGAGCATCATAAAGAAGGATAATTGTAGGCAAAGTGTGACCCAACCATAGTTCTAAATCCCGAATTGATAAGTCAAAGATAATAGAATTTTTATTTTTAGTCAACTTTAAATTATCCGTTGATTTAAGCTGAACCATCATTGAGAAAGCCTCAATTTCTGAGTTCTCATTAAAAGTATGAATAATGCCATCATAACTATAGTCATTATGGCTATAGCGCTGGATAATATACCCTGCATATAAAACTTGCCTTTCGATATGATTAAAACCTAAATCTTCGATGATATGTTGTCGCGTCCTAAGTTTTCTCATTTGTCGTTTTAGTTTGGTTAAAAAATGGTTCTAAGTGAAATGGTAGTACAAATGTAAACAAAATATTAAAAAGCTATACGGTAAAAACAGTTTTACTTTAACTTCAGCAAAGCAATTATTTGGGAAAATACTGAGGGGGGCTCCCACCATCTTGTTAATTTCCTCCAAAAACTTGCCAATCCCCTCAAAACCCATTACATTTGTACACACATATACCAACCGTATATGACCCATCATTGGAACCCATCCATTTTTGTATTGTCCCTTAGCTATTGATTGAGGGCGATTGCACCTTAATCAACAGCAACGCAATGCGTAACAGACGCTTTTTGAACTTATATCCTACTACACAAAATGAACATTCCCATGATGATGAAGGGGATAATAGGGCTATTTATGGGCTTATTATTTCTTGCCAAACCTTGTTTTAGCAAAACGCCTATTGTCCTCGCCGAGATATGCGACAATGGCGTGGATGATGATAATGACGGTCTGATTGACGGTTTTGACCCCGATTGTATAGGCATCGGCACCAATTGTTCGGGCAATTTTGGCGATAATCTTTTTCTCAAAGGCGATTTTGGGACAACTAACGATGGGCGCAACCCAACCCAACCCAGCCCTGCCAATAATTTATCAATGGTTCTGGGCAATCCATTAGCGGCGGGCGTGACGAGTTATAATTTTGGTTTTAACCAAACGGATGGATGTTCTGGCGGCATACCTTGTTGGACGGGCGATGGCAATTATATCATCGCCACCAATACATTTGGGATGCTCAATCCACCGAATACCAATTTTTACGCATGGCAACCCATTCACGACAACAGTGGGCAGAAGGACGGCTATATGATGATTGTGAACGCAGGATTGCAACCCGATATTTTTTTCAAACAAACCATTACCAATCTATGCCCCAACACAACCTACTATTTTTCTATTGATGTCACCAATCTTTTTCTCAAAAGCTATACCGCCATTAAGCCCAATATCAGTTTCCTCATGGCTCCCGCAGGTACGACTTTGGCGACCATGAAAACGCAACCCGCCCTTTATAGCACAGGCGATATTCCCCAAGATGAGCAGTGGCATACCTATGGTTTCGCTTTCGTCACGCCACCCGATGTCACGAGCGCGGAATTTGCCATAAGGAACAATAACCCAGGCGGCTTTGGCAACGATTTATGCTTGGATAATATCCGTTTGCGCCCTTGTTTTCCAAATATTGATTTAAAAGTGAATAAAAATGTGTTTTGTGGCAACGACACCTTGACTTTGACGGTACAAAATGCCAGTCAATTGCGCTTTTTTTATCAATGGCAATTCAGCAACGATGGTGGCACGACATGGCAAAATTTGGTAGGCAAAACAGCCGATATATGTTCTATTCCTAATTTTCAAAAAGCGCAAGAGGGTATGTATCGCGTCATCGCCAGCCCCAATCCTAATGCCAATTGCCGCTATACCAGTCCTCCGATTGTTGTAAAATATGCCCCACCCGTATCCTTCAGCATGAGAAGCCATTGTGATGAGGACAAAATATTCATTGATGTGTCAAGTAGTTTTCAACAATATAAATGGTCAAATGGGGCTACTACGCCTTCAATTCGCGTCAGTCAAGGCGGTAATTATGTAGTAACAGTGAGTGATATTAATGGATGCATGGGTCAAGCCTCTATTCAAACCCCTAATTTGCCTTTACCAACTTTAAAAGGTAATCCTAACTTTTGTCTCGGAGATAGCACTGTTTTAGAAGTGCAGGGCGATTTTCAACAATATCAATGGTCAAATAATCAGACTTCATCAAAAATAACCGTCAAACAAGCGGGCAATTATAGCGTAACCGTAACAGATAAAAATGGCTGCAAAGGACAAACAGCAGCGCAAATTACGGTTACACCTTCTTTAAAACCAACGATAAAAGGCAACCTACAATTCTGCATAGGCGATAGTATAAACTTAGCAATACAAGAAAATTTTGCACAATTTGCTTGGTCGAATGGGGCAAATGTCGCAGAAACCACTGTCAAACAAGCGGGAATATATTCAGTAACTGTTACGGATATAAATGGCTGCAAAGGCTCAGATACAGTGCAAGTTAAGACCACCGCATCCCTATTTTTAAGCATTAAAGGCAATACCGAATTTTGCACAGGCGATAGTACGGTTTTAGAAGTACAAGGCGATTTTCAAAATTACAAATGGTCGAATGGTGCAACGAGTTCTACAATTACGGTTCGACAATCGGGCATATATGGCGTGACGGCTACGGATAGGAACGGCTGTAAAAGCCAAACCCAAGTGACCACAACGGTGTCCGCTTCATTAGCAGTGGTGATAAAAGGCAATCCACAATTTTGCGTTGGCGATAGTACAGTTTTAGAAGTGCAGGGTGATTTCCAAAGTTATGCGTGGTCGAATGGTGCAAATACGGCAAAAACGACTGTGAAACAAATAGGCACATATGCGGTAACGGTGGTGGATAGAAACGGCTGTAAAGGGCAGTCTAACATACAAGTCACAGCACACTCCACCCTATTCGCAGCCATAAAAGGCAATCTGCAATTCTGTTCGGGCGATAGTACGATTTTGGCGGTGCAAGGCGATTTTACAAGTTATTCATGGTCAAATGGCGCAAAAACGCCTACACTAACCGTCAAAACGTCGGGTAATTATGCCGTTTCTGTTACAGATAAAAATGGGTGCACAGCGGGAACGTCAGCCCAAGTGACCGCTACCCCCTCAGTAGTTGCGGTCATAAAAGGCAATACGTCCTTTTGCACGGGCGACAATACGAACTTAGAAGTTGTAGGCGATTTTCAAGCATACGCATGGTCGAATGGGGCAAAAACGGCTACTATTACTGTCAATCAAGCGGGTATTTTCAGCGTAACTGTGACGGATAGAAACGGCTGCGTTGGTCAAACTTCGGTTGAAACAAAGGTATCCCCTTCGTTGGTGGTGGCTATAAAAGGCGTATTGCAGTTTTGTTCGGGCGATACGGTGACACTATCAACCGATGGTGTTTTTGAAAATTATAAATGGTCGAATGGCGCAACAACTGCTACGATTAAGGTGGCACAAACGGGGGATTATGCTGTTTCTGTTACTGATAAAAATGGGTGCAAAGGGCAAGCTGCCGCTAAAACGCGGGTTTTTCCAAGCGTTCAAACGGCTTTTAAAATAGATAATCCGACTTGCGCGGGGGCTGCGAATGGGCAGATAAAAGTGCATATTGAAACGGGTACGCCACCCTATATTTTCCAATGGCAACAAGGCGCAAATATGCCGACGCTGACAGATTTGAAGGCGGGGCAATATGTTTTGATTGTGCGTGATAGTGCTAATTGTAATCATAAAGACACTTTTATTTTAACAGAACCCAAGCCCATACAAGCACAATTGCGCATGATTTCCCCAAATTGTTACGGCGAAAAAATAGGTAAAGCCCGTATTAACCATATCTCAGGTGGCACGGGTGGATACACCATAAATTGGGATAATAGCCCCTTTGATACCATAAAAACGCTGCCGCATATCCAAGACAATATGCCAGTTGGTCGCCATAATTTTAGCATAAAAGACAGAAACGGCTGCCTTTTTGAAGATACTTTGAGCATATACAACAATAGACTGCAACTATCGCTACAATTGGGCAACAACGCCTTGATACCCCTGGGTGATTACCTCAACATCAACCCCATCCCTAATTTTAAGCCTTTGAGCTTCCAATGGCAAGTGGTGGGCGATAGTCTGAAATGTCCGCGCTGTTGGGATATAGACGTGCAGCCCATTCAAAAATATGCCACCTATATTTTACGCGCCCAAGACAGCTTGAATTGCGCCATCAGTGATACTTTAGAAGTGCGGGTTCAGAACCTAAAACGGGTATTTATTCCCAACGCTTTTTCCCCGAATGACGACGATATAAATGATTTTTTCGCCGTTTTTGGCGCAAAAGAGGTCACAAAAATCACCGTTTTCAAGATATTTGACCGTTGGGGCGAATTGGTCTTTGAAAAGCAAAACATAGAGCCCAACGCCGAGCGTATGGGCTGGGATGGCTCTTTCAGAGGTATGCGTTTGTCCCCTGCGGTGTATGTGTATTATGCGGTTGTGGAATTTTTGAATGGAGATAGGGTTGTTTATGCGGGGGATGTTGGTTTGGTTAGGTGAGGGGTTAAAACAGGCGAAAATACTGAGGGGCTAAAGTTATGAAAATAATTCACATTTTACTTGCACAATCCAAATTTGTCCGTAAATTTGTCCGTGTCCG
>JAYVKQ010000357.1:0-3613 GCA_043768285.1 Saprospiraceae bacterium
TTCAAACTTTCACGATATTATGTCACCTTTTGTTTCACAATAAATATATCAAAAAGCGAAGGGGACAAACGCTTTAACAACATGGCAGCTCTTTCTTTAAATCCACCGATATAAACATTGCCTTTGCGCTGATATATGGCTTCAATGGCTTTTTTAGAGAAGGCTTCAGGAGTTAATCCTAAATTATTTTGGCTATTTTTAGAAATTTCTTCGGTTGTGCCTACTGCATTTTTGGCTATATTGGTGGCAATAAATCCGGGCATGATGTTTACAACATTCACACCATCTTCTGCCAATTCTAATCTTATAGACTCAAAATAGCCCACCACGCCATGCTTGGCAGCCGCATAAGCACTGCGGTATTTGGTATTCACCTTACCCATAACGCTGCTGATGACTACTATTTGCCCTTTTTGTTTCGTAATTTCGGATAATACGGCTTTGGTCAAGGCAATCGTACCGATTAAATCCACTTCAATAATTTTAAGCTCCTCTTTAAAGGGGGTTTCTTTAGCGAGACTGCGCTGGCTCAGTCCTGCATTGTTGACCAAAATATCAATTTTGCCAAAGGCTCTGAGGGCTTGTTGTGCCACAGTTTCAGCTTCGTTGTACTTTTGGACATCGAAAGGCAAAATTAGGGAGGGGGTACTTTTGTTGCTGAAAGTTGCTTGTACCCGTTCCAATTCGTGCGTATTGCGTGCCGACAAAATCACTTTTGCGCCTTCAGCATTGAAGTCTTTTGCCATCGCTTCGCCTAAACCTGATGATGCGCCTGTTATCCATATTACTTGGTCTTTGAATTTCATTATCAATTTATTTTGAAACGTTGCTTTATTGTGAAAATACTGAGGGGGTATCTTATTGCGTCAATTTCAAATGCGCATCATCACAAAACGGTGCTTTTGCACAGCCTTTGCATTGACAAAGTTTATATTCCCTTTCTTTTTTAATCGTAAAGAGTATCGGCTGAAACTTTGTGCCATGATGCGAACCGTCACAAAAAGGTTGATTTTTACTATGTCCGCATTGACAATATAGATAGTCGCCTTCTTTCAAAGTCAAAATAGCGGGTTCATTCACCGTTGTTTTTTCAAATGTATAATCTTTTGATAGTTCAGACGTGGATTTATCTGATTTTACAAGTGGATAAAAAGACTGTGAAGCCCAATTGTCTTGTGGGTCATTGGGCAAACCATATGCTGTTGGAAAAGCGTGGGTAAATTTTGCTGTGCCGAATAGTTGGTCCCATATCGAAAACATATTGCCGAAGTTACCATTCGGATTACCAATACCATCTTTTATTGAAACACCATGATGAGCATGATGAAAAGCGGGTGTAACGAAAATGCGTTCTAAGGCCTTCAAAACGGGCATTAAGGCAGGGCGTTTATAAAAAAAAGAATCCCAAGTGGCTAAACTATGCGAAGAAATAATGATGATTTGTTTTAAAACAATACCGAGACCAGCCGCAACACCACCGCCCAGAAATATAAAAATACCTATCCAATAGATATTTGGCATGATGAAATAATAGTAAACAGCTTGGCGATACGAGACCAAAAGCCCCATTTCGGTAGCTGTGTGATGCGCCCGATGCCATTTCCACAACCATTTATACTCATGCGCCAAACGGTGATACCAATATTGCAAAATATCATCAACCAATAAAAAAATCACAAGACTTGCCCAAAATGGTATATTTAGCCAAGCACCTTTAGCGTCGGGCAAAAATGAATTTAGGACCCAAAAAGTTAATAAACCAATCAAGGGTTTTGACAAGCCCGCTAAAAAAACGAAATTGATAGTTTCTATAAAAACATCATCTTTGCTGCGTTTGCTATTGTGTAAATACCCAAAAATGCCTTCGGTAAGTCCAAAAATAACTAAAATGCCGAAAACGAATACGATGTCATTTTGACCAATAAGTGTAATTATTTTTTCCATAAAAATGTTAATATTTATTTCAAAAAAGAGAAAAACGCCGCGTTCCATTCTGTATCAATACTTCTATCTGTGATGCTGCGCAAACGGAGATTGATGCGCAAATTGAACTTTGAACCCTCTACCAAAAAAGGGCGTACATCTACATTATTCGGTATCAAATCTAACCGATTGCCCGTGTTTAATGGCACATCATCTCTAAAAAAGACAATCTGCGGCGAGAGTTTCGGACGGCTTGGGTCAGATATCCAAACCTCAACGCGGCTGATAATATTGTAGCGATTGTCACTACCACCAAAGATGGCGCGTATATTCATCGTCAAGGGTTCTATACGGTCTATTTGACTTGATGCGGCATTGTTAGGTGTGAAAAATACAGTTGTATCGCACGAAATATCTTTAAATTCAAAATTATGCGACAAAAAATTATCCAAACCAATAGGCAGGATAAACGTGCGCCGATATTGCATTTCAAAACCCCGTTGGTCTTTTTTACAGCCTGAAAAAAGCAATGTAAAAGTGCATAACAATGTTAAATACTTTATCATATGAATTGTGTTGAAAGATATTATTATAAACGTCGCATATCAAGGTGTCAGACGCATCTAAGTGTCTGACACCTGCGAAGTAACAACGCTTAACACCATCAATAATGTATTTTTTCCCTCTAAAAATCATCATTCAAAGCAAAAACGGGTTTGCGATACATCCATTGCCCGCCCGTAAAGTCGGGGAATTGTACCGTTTCGTTGCCCAAATCAATAGATTGTTCGCTCAAAGGCGTGATAGCACTCCATGCGGCGGCATCATATACGTCCATTTGGGTAGGTACTTTGCGTTTAGCCGCTTCTACGAATGAGTGGACAACAAAAAAGTCCATACCGCCATGACCTGCGCCCTGTGCATCGCTGCCATATTTGACCCAAAGTGGATGGTCATATTTGTCGAGCCACGCCTTTTGGTCGTCCCATTGATGCGATTTTGCAGATTTTCCTTCAATATAAATGCTTTTATTCACGTCCATCCATAACCCCTCAGTACCTTGCACCCTAAAACCGAGCGAATAGGGGCGTGGCAAATTGGTATCGTGTTGTAGCAAAATAGTCTCGCCATTCGCACAACTGATAGAAGTCGTCACCACATCACCCAATTTAAAATTGACCTTCGCATTGGGGTGATTTGCGCCGCCTTTATTGACAACATGGTTGTGCAAACCCCGCGCTTTTGTAGAAAACGCCGTTAAATTCATAAACCGATTGCCACGATTGATGTCAATATAGTTGGCAACGGGTCCAATGCCGTGCGTAGGATACAAATCCCCGTTGCGATGCACCGAATGTTGGGTACGCCAACGGGCTTCGTGCCAGCCTTTTTCGCCAAACTCGACCCCGCCGCCGTAGGCTTTTACGCCGTCGTTGAATTTTACCTCCCGCAAATCGTGTTGATAGCCGCCTTGCAAATGGATTAACTCGCCAAACAAGCCTTGACGCACCATATTCAATACTGCCATCACATCGCGGCGATAACAGACATTTTCGAGCATCATCACATGGGCATTGTGCTTTTCGGCAGCGTGTACCACGTCCCAATGGTCTTGCAGCGTAATACCCAGCACCACTTCTGTACCGATATATTTAACACCTGCCTCCAAAGCGTCAATAATCATCGGCTT
>JAYVKQ010000358.1:0-8584 GCA_043768285.1 Saprospiraceae bacterium
TCCTAAACTTATAAGGCGATTTGCTAATAATATTACCAATCTGAACCGTATATGTGCCACCACTCGCTTGGCTACTAAAATTAACAGGAATGGTACTAACGCCTTTTTCTACCGTTCTTTTTTCTGTTTGCACTATTTGCCTTGTGCTGTTACTAAACTCTAATTGTACCTCTCTATTTTCATTGCTTTCTACCTCAATATCAATGCTCGGATTATTGGCTTGCTGAATAACTTGCCGAATATAGGTCGAATATGCTGTATTAGTCTCTTGCACACTCGCAGTTCTAAATCCAGTTTCGATTTCGCCATCAATAAATACCCACGTCTTTTTAAGCCTTGAACCCGAAATATAGATAACACCATCGTTTGTAACCAGCATATCTTCAAGCTGCGGTATGGTATCCGTGTCTTTTTTAGAAAAATCAAGATACCGCTTGCGTGCTTGCGTATTTTGATTGACATCGAAACGCAATACTTCGAGTGTTGACCTATCCGGCACGCGCCCATTTACAGTATTGTAGTCAATGACGCGGGCAAAATATACCTCACCATTTCGCCCAAAAGCCGTTTTGGTGTGATAGCGTACTCTGGTCGAAATATCAAAAGAAGTGGGTATGATGCTGCCCGTTTGGTTGCTGAGCATATAGTATTTTGAAAAATTAACAGTTGATGTGCCTACAAAAAGTAGCCCAATGTGGTCTTTTTGATTGTTGATAGCGAAACTTTGAAGTTGCATATTATCACAATGGGTATCATAGGCTAAAGCAGTTGTCCATTGTTTTGTCGTGGCATTTATTTTGTGTATTTTAAATTTACCGCAAGTCGTATTTGTGCCTTGCAGCATGTAAAACTCTGTCTCTGTTGCCCCTTCTAAAAGGGTCGCAAAAGGTGCAGCATCCACCAAATCATCTACCGATTTGTGGGCTAATTCTTTACCATTGGTATCAAAGATGATATAGCCTACGGCAGAAAGTGTTGTACTCGTATTTGAAGGATAAGAGAGATAAGCCGCAACAAATCCGCCTTTTTCGTAAGGAATGACCTTTGAATGAAAACGCGATATATCGGGTTTGGCAATGGCTTTTTGATACACCAATCGCCCATTGTCTTGATATTTAGTAACAAACAAAGTATCAAAAAAAGTAGATACGCTTATCTTTAAAACACCCTTATCAGTCAATTGCACATCATTTGGCGAAGGGCAACTATCTTTAAATTTTTTTGTTTCGGACACGACCTCTCTTGAATTATTGATATTCAAGGTCGTATAACTATCGCCATCACAAGTTTCGAGGTCAATACCTTGCCCTTTCAGGGTCATTTTTTTGCCGCTTGAGCCTTTGTAAAAACGCTCATTGGATTGCGCATTGATATTGTTTATTATACAAAATGCTATCAGAAAAGCTATAATTTTCATTTTTTTTATATTTATAAAAAATTAATTTATTATAGAATAATGGGTTAAAAAACCCTGTTAGGGGCAAAATGGCTACAAATTACACCCCTAATGGGGCTTCGAGAAGGGACGTTTGTCGTTTATTGTTACCCATATTGCGCCCTTAACAGGGCTTTTCAACTCATTATTCACATTTATTACCAGTTATCGAATTATCACAGTATAATCCTCCACTTCCCCTTGCGTATAAGTCTCGCAAGGTGTAGGCAAAGCTCCCGATTTGAGGCTGACGCGCATCCGCGTATTGCCCAGCGTTGCAGTAGCCGGAATAATAATAGAACTGGTAAATGGATTTTGTGCTAAACCTTCATATACTTTTTCGTTATCTTCAAAGGCTTTATTGCCATTATAATCAATCCACACGCGGCAATAGAGCATCGGTAAACGTCCAGACCAGCTAATACTCGGTTTAATACTGAGGGGGTAGCTTTGTCCGCGTGTGACGCTTGCTTGTATGCTCGTAAAATCAGAATACCCTAACACTGAGAAATTAATAGATTTGCCTTCATTCGCCTGTGTCAAATTATTCATCGCGCCTAACTGCACGCCACTTATCCATTCCTGCCAGGGTTCTGAAGCCTTTGATACACAATAGTTTACGTTGGGTGTTGTAATGGTTACGGTGAAAGTACACGTTGCAATATTATTGGCGGTATCCCGCGCCGTGTATGTCACGGTGGTCGTGCCGATTGGGAAAATAGTATTGGGATTGTGCGAACTTGCTACCGAAGGTGTTGCCGTACAATTATCTGTTGCGGTTGGTACTGTCCACGTTACTATTGCTGTTGTACCAATGGCTGATTGTGTAATATTCGTAGGACAATTACTGAATACAGGTGCTTGAATATCATTCGTACACGGATTGGTAACAGTGACAGTAAAACTGCACGTTTCAGTATTGTTTTTAACATCTTTCGCTGTATAAGTGACTGTTGTTAAGCCTATTGGAAAGGCAACTCCTATATTATGCGTGCTCGTTACGGTTGCGGTACCGCAATTATCGGTTGCTATTGGAGCCGTCCAAGTACCTATTGCCGTTGCGCCTGTTGTCGTCAAAGCAATATTAGTAGGGCAATTACTGAAGGCAGGTTTTTCGGTATCCGTCGAACAATCTGCACCACCCGCTATTGTGATGGTATAATCTTCTACTTCACCTTGTGTATAGCTTTCGCAAGGCGTTGGGTAACCCCCAGATTTCAAACTCACACGCATTCGCGTAGAGCCAGTAGTAGCAGAAGCGGGTATTAAAACGGTGCTGTTGAAAGGATTTGTAGCACGACCTTCCAAGATTTTTTCAATATCTTCAAATGTTTTATTCCCATTAAAATCTATCCATACACGGCAATGGAGGTCGGGCAAACGCCCAGACCAGCTAATAGTCGGCTTGATACTGAGGGGGTAGCTTTGTCCGCGTGTCACCGCCGTTTGTAGGCTCGTAAAATCAGAATAGCCTAATATGGTAAAATTAATGGATTTTCCTTCATTGGCTTGCGTAGTATTATTGATAGTACCAAACTGAACGCCACTTATCCATTCCTGCCACGGTTCAGCAGCTTTTGATGCACAATAATTGGCTACTGGCGGCGTGATAGTGATTGTAAATGAACACGTTACGCTGTTATTGCTGGCATCTTTGGCAGTATATATCACCGTTGAAATACCAATCGGAAACGCTGCATTAGGTGCGTGAGTGCTTGTGACGGTGGGCGTTGTAGGGCAATTATCCGCTACTGTAGGGGGTGTCCATATCACGATTGCCGAAGTGCCATTTGTAGCCGTTTGACTGATATTAGTTGGGCAATTAATGAATGTAGGGGCTTGAGTGTCATTAATACATGGATTCGAGCTATTGACGATAACCGTAAACGAGCAAGTGCTGGTATTGTTTTTAGCATCCGTTGCCGTATATGTCACAATGGTAACGCCGATAGGAAAAGCAGCACCGGAGTTATGTGAACTTGTCAAATTGGGCGTACCACAATTATCTGTTGCTAAAGGTGCTATCCAAGTTGCGGGAGCAGTTGTACCCGCAGTCGTCAAGTTGATATTAGCGGGGCAATTGTTGATAATGGGTGCAGTCCTGTCTATTTCACAAACATTTGATACTGTGATAGTTATGTTGAAATGACATATCGTACTATTGTTTTTTGTATCGGTAGCTGTATAAGTAACAGTTGTTGTACCTACTGGAAATGCTGCCCCAGAGTTATGGGTACTCGTCAATGTTGGCGTACCGCAATTATCCGTTGCAGTTGGCGCAATCCACGTTGCTATGGCAGTTGTACCAGCAGTCGTCAAAATAATATTGGCGGGGCAATTACTGATAATCGGTGCAATAGTATCCGTGATACAAGGATTTGTACTATTAATTGTTACTGTAAAAACACAGGTTCTTTCATTTTTACGGACATCTGAAGCGGTATAAGTTACAGTTGTCACACCTGTTGGGAATGGCGTATTGGGCAAATGGCTACTCGTTAAAGTCACCGCCGTACAGTTATCAATCGCCGTAGGGGGAATCCATGTAACAATAGCAGACGTATTCGCCGTCGTTTGGGCAATATCCGTAGGGCAATTTTCAAAAGATGGCGATTGTTTGTCGTTGATACAATCCGTACCATCTGTTTCTAATTTGATGGCATAATCTTCAACTTCTCCTTGCGTAATACTTTCGCAGGGCGTAGGATAGCTACCTGACTTCACGCTTACGCGCATCCGTGTTACGCCCACGGTTACAGTAGCCGGTGTTATCAAAGTCGTATTAAACACTGTCAAGGCTTTACCTTCAAAGGCTTTTTCAGTGTCTTCAAAGGTTTTATTGTTGTTATAATCAATCCAAACGCGGCAATGCAAATCGGGAACACGCCCTGCCCAGCTATAACCTGGCTTAATACTGAGGGGGTACGGTTGTCCACGTATAATAGTGGTCTGCATATCTGTAAAATCGGAATAACCAAAAGACGTAGATAAGCGAAATTTACCTTCATTTGCTTGTGTCATATTGTTGATAGTGCCGAGTTGAACACCATTCACCCATTCTTGCCACGGTTCGGTGGCTTTTGATGCGCAATAATTGGTAGGCAACACCGTGACGGAAACAGTGAAAGTACAGATTGCTGTATTATTACGGGCATCTTTTGCAGTGTATGTAACTGTCGTAACGCCTATTGGAAATACCGCATTTGGCGCGTGTGTACTTGTTATGGTTGGGGCAATTGTGCAATTATCTGTTGCCGTTAGTGCAGCCCAAGTCGCCGTTGCTGTTGTGCCTATTGTCGTTAAACTGATATTAATAGGGCAATTGCTAAATACAGGCGCAATTGTATCTGATAAACAAGGGTTGGTAACAGTTATTGCAAAACGACACGTTGCACTATTGTTTTTTGCATCGGTAGCCGTATATACCACATTTGTTGCACCCACAGGAAAGGCAGCACCTGAATTATGAGTGCTTAATACTGAGGGGGTAGCCGTACAGTTATCGGTAACAGTTGGGGCTGTCCAAGTAGCGGTTGCCGTTGTTCCCGTAGTCGTTAAAGAGATATTAGTAGGGCAATTACTGAATACAGGCGCAAGTGTATCCGTCAAACAAGGATTGGTGACGGTGACGGTAAAGCGACACGTTGCCGTATTATTTAAGGCATCAATAGCTGTATAAGTGACATTTGTGGTGCCTACTGGAAAAACTGCACCCGGATTATGGGTCGTATTGAAGGTTATTTCTTCAAAATCAGTACAATTATCCGAAGCTGTGGGTGCTGTCCAAGAGACTGTTGCTGTTGTGCCAAAGGTGTTTTGCGTCAAATTGCCGGGGCAATTGGCAAACACAGGGGCAATGGTATCATTGGTACAAGGGTTCGATATAGTGACCGTAAAACGACAAGTTGCCGTATTATTGGCTGCGTCTTTTGCTGTATAAGTTACAGTTGTGACACCCGTTAAAAATTTTGTTCCAGAAGTATCTGTACGCGTCATTATAGGATTGGGCGTACAATTGTCCGTTGCCGTTGGGGCTACCCATATTACAATTGCCGCCGTATCCAGTGTCGTTTCAGAAATATTTGTAGGGCAATTGCTTATAACAGGGGCAATAGTGTCATTCAAACAAGGATTTGATACAGTAATAGTAAAGGCACAAGTAGTGCTATTGTTTTTTGCATCAGTAGCCGTATAAGTCACTGTTGTGATACCAATTGGGAATGTTGTACCCGAATTATGCGTGCTGGATACTGAGGGGGTACTGCAATTATCCGTTGCAGTCGGAGCGGTCCAAGTCGCTATGGCAGTTGTTCCCGTTGTTGTTAAAGCAATATTAGTAGGGCAACTCGAAAAAACGGGTTGTACAGCATCATTTGCGCATGGGTTAATCACAGTGACAATAAAGGTGCAGGTTGCTGTATTATTAGAAGTATCTTTAGCCGTATACGTTACCGTAGTTGTGCCTATTGGAAACGATGCACCCGAACTATGTGAATTCGTCAATACAACTGGACTACAATTATCCACAACTGTGGGTGCCGTCCAAGTTGCTACGGCATTTATGCCAGTAGTTATCAAAGAAATATTAGCGGGACAATTCGTAAAATCAGGTGCTTTTACATCTGGATTACACGACTCTACGATAGGAATTAAAATAGGAATTGGGCTTAACTTAAACTGCCCATTCACCAAATAAGTAGATTGACTGAGTGCAGTCGCCGTTTCACCATCTAAGCGATACCACGGTTTTGAGGCATCTGCACTAAACGTTTTGCCATTAAAACTAAGGTTTACCGTTTTTAATGCTCCAATACCATCTGCCAAATCTGCACCACCGAGCGCAATCACTTGGCTCAACGTTTTGGTATCATCCACATAGTTAATATCGCGTGCCAACCAAGCCACCATATGGGTAGGTTTGTCTTGTTTTTCTAAAATATAGGCATATACATCATTCGGGTCTTCGCGCAGGGCATAATGAAACTTGGTATCGCCCATTTTTTGTACAAAATTTTCTAAGGCTTTAAAGATATATTTGGGGGCTAAATTTTCTTTAAAAACACCACTTGCAAAATAGGCGAAGCCACAGCCTATATTTGGGTCATCTTCTATTTGGTATAAATTCGCTCTTCTCACACCATAACGCCCCATCATCAAAAGGTTGCGAATGGTATATACGGCTTGGGTTTTCACACCAACACTTCTATCGGCAGAACAGCCTTCCGAGTCCCACCCGAACTCTGTGATGTAAATATTTTTTTTAGATAAAGGATTGTCTTTCAGCCATTTCCACACATTTTTGACTGTATAAAAAAAGGAAGATGCTGTTACTTGCGCACCCGTTTGATTTACTTTTTCGGGATATGAATTATTGAGCGTTAAATTATTGCCATTTAAGGTATTACTATATAGGTGAATATTAATACCATCTAAAACACATTTACTGGCTGCGGGCAAGCGCGTATTGGTATAATCGCGCCAACTATGTACATCAGCGACGCTTACAGGATTGGCATTTTCAACATGATGCCCTTGAAATGACCCTGGCAAAATGCGTATTTTATTCAACGTATCTTTGCCATAATATTCATCAAAACCCTCAATCATACCCAACATAATGCTATGATATGTCGTGGCATTGACATACCCCCACGGTTCGTTGCCCACTTCTACAATATCCACCAATTTGGGACACGTCACACAATCCGTTGCTTTTGGCGAATACGTGCGCGCAAACATAGTGGCAAAAGCTTTGGCATTGAGTTTTCTCTCGGCATCGTTGCTACCCCAATCTTGCTCCGTAAACCATTTGCTCGGAAATTCATATGGACTACTTTGAACAAAATTGGTCGGAATTACTTCCAAAGTCACTGCAAATTTTTTGTTTATCGGCTGCGTACTTTGTTGCAAATAGTCATAACTGGCTTGCATTTTTATCCAGTTATTGTTCATATAGTTTTGATATACATTATAATAAGCCCCCGGTGCTTTGAGGTTTTCTGTTACCAATTCAATTTTGCCCTTAACGGTCGCACTTTCAACAGCGTAAATCATTTTACCACCTTGCCCAGTTGCCAAAAGTGGCACACCTGCATTATTGGTTATCAAACGTAGGCGCGACATATTGTTTTTTGGTACTTGCTCTGCATTTGGGTAAGGCACAACAGGGTCATCGCCAAACACCCAATAGTCGCGGTGCATCGGATAAAAAACCCGAAAACTGGAGAACACATCTAAGGCGGTTTTTTGCACCCCTTGCATATTTGCCCCTTTGAAGTTGGCTAATTTGTTGTTTTCGAGTTGATAAATGGCAACATTAACACCCAACATATCTCTAAATGTGGGCGCAGATGTTCCAAAATAGACTTCGTTTTTGCCTTGACCGATGAGAATACTGAGGGGTTCACCTGTGGAAGTAGAGCCTACATTTGGCACATCACAAACTTGTGCATGTGTATGGTGGGTATATATCCCTATTTGTAAAATTAAATATAAAGTGTAGTGTAAGTTACGGTTTAAGCGTTGTAGTTTCATCTTGTATTCACGATTTGTAGTTAATAAAAAGTTCAAGGATGACATAGAGGGGTCTGAATATCTACCGACATATTAAACTGAAGATGAAGCATACCATCCACTGTTTCGTCAGAGCAGATACTTAGAATATCTCTATAGAGATTTAGGGAGATACGCTGCCATCAAGGCATTGTATCAATTATACAATTGGGCTTTGTAATAAATGGGTGAAAGGTGAAATGGAAAATGCTTTAGAATATCGGATTAAAAATTTTGGTTAAAAAGTTACAGTGATAATTTATTGATAATCAAATAATTATATGTCTATTTGACTGAAAAAAAGCTTGTGTGTATCTTCTAAAGTTAAGTTTGTTAGTACAAATATAAGACATTATTGTTAGTTAAGATGTATTTGCGCTGTCGTTTGAATATGATTAACATTATAATGCGAATCGTGGGTTCAAACCCAATAAATCACGTTTTTAGAGAATATATCCGAAAATGTAAAACGAACTGGTAGGATTCGCACGTTCTATGAACATTTACGTGCGAATCCTACCAGTTCGTTGGCAAATAGGCATCATTTTTTTCTATAACCGTATAAATAAGTAGATGCACGATAATAGATGTACGACT
>JAYVKQ010000359.1:0-4339 GCA_043768285.1 Saprospiraceae bacterium
TATACTATCTTGTAATCTTGTAATCTTACAATCTCTTGATAAAAATCATCTCAGCTGGGGCAGGAAGCGGTAAAACCTATCGCTTGACACAAGAAATGGTCGCATTGTTGCGCTCAGGCACACGTGCGCGAGGGATTATCGCTACTACGTTTACATCCAAAGCAGCTGCCGAACTGCAAGAACGCGTCCGCACCAAACTCCTCGAAGAAGGTTTGACTGAACAAGCCAACGACCTTTCAAACGCCCTCATCGGCACGGTGCATGGTTTAGGGGTGAAACTCCTCAAACGCTTTGCTTTTGAAGCGGGTGTTTCGCCACAAGTAGATATTATTGCGGATGAAGACAGCCGTATTTTTTTCAACCAATCACTTTCGCAAATACTTGATTATGAACGTGTTGAACGCATCAATGAACTCTGCGACCGCTTGGGTTTGACTAAAAAAGCGGGTAGTTACGATTGGCGCAGAGATGTACAGCAGCTCGTGGATGTAGCACGCGCCAATGCTTTTTCAAAAGATATTTTAGAAAAAAGTAAACAACTTTCATTTGAAACGTTTCAACAATTTTTGGGTAAGCCCTTAGAAAGCGCATTAGATTATAATGAAAAATTAAAAGAATTATTGACCCAAACCATTGATAACCTCGACGGTAATGGCGACGAAACCAAAGTAACGAGTGACGGTATTTCAGACCTCAAAAACCTGAAAAATGAACTACGCCAACGGGAATGGTTGCATTGGCATCAATGGGTCAAAATAGCAAAAGTAAAAGTTGGAGCAAAGAGCCGAGAGTTTTTGCAAGAGTTGGTGGATTTTGTAAAGCTGCATACGCAATTTCCTGATTTTCAACGCGATATATGCGAATTTACGGAAGCGATGTTTGATATTACAATCGGAGCAATTGCTGAATATGACCGCTTTAAAAAACAACGTGGCTTGATTGATTATACCGATATGGAAGTATTGGTGCGCCAATTGATGAACGACCCCTCAGTATTGGCGGTGCTTGAAGAGGAGTTAGACTTGCTGATGGTGGATGAATTTCAAGATACAAGCCCTATCCAATTAGATATTTTTCTAAAACTTTCCAAAATAGCCAAGCACTCCATTTGGGTAGGCGACCCCAAGCAAAGCATATATGGCTTCCGTGGCGCAGAACCGCGCTTGATGCAAGCCATTATAGAACACGTTGGTATCAAAAGTGAAGATATATTGAAGGACTCGTGGCGCAGTCGCCCGGCAATTGTGAAAGCAACCAATGCGCTATTTACAAAAGCATTTGACCACTTGCCTATTGAACAAGTTGCCCTCGACCCGCGCCGCAAAGATGGCAATATGCAAAGCGACGCGCTTGTGCATTGGCAATTCAACTTCGATAATGGTGGCGACAGCCGCAAACGCCAACCTGGCAGCCCTTGGACAGAGCATTGTATCGCCGAAACTTTAAGGGTTTATTTAGAAAGAGAAAATTTTATATTACCAAAAGGTGAAAAAACCTATCGCCCTGCGCGCTCAGGCGATATTGCGATACTCTGCCGCACCAATGGGCAATGTCAAAATATGGCAGAAGCCTTGCACCGCGTTGGATTGAAAGCGGCTATTGCCCGCACAGGATTATTGGAAACCGCTGAAGCCAAATTGATATTGGCAGTATTGCGCTATATATTGAATAAGCACGACTCATTATCGGTAGCAGAGATATTACTTTTAGCAGAAAAGAAAGAACTATCGCATATCATAGAGCATCGGCTGAGCTACATTGCTCAATTAGGAGAAGATGGAAAAATGTGGCAATGGGCGTTAGACAATGCGTTTATAAAAAAAATACACGACCTCCGTAAAGAAATAGTAGAGCTTTCGGCAGCCGAGATATTGAATTTAGTTTTAGAAGAATTAGACCTACGCCGCATCATTGCTTCTTGGGGCAATGTGACGCAAAGACTTGATAATGTAGATGTTATCCGTAAGTTTTCTTTGAAATATGAAGAAGCCTGTAATCGTTTGCATACTGCCGCTTCGCTGGGCGGCTTCCTATTGTGGTTGAGTTATCAGGCAGAAAAAGAAGGTGATACGCAGAGTAGCGGCGAAGGACCCGATGCTGTGAATGTTTTGACCTATCACCGTTCAAAAGGTTTGGAATATCCTGTCGTGATAATGGGCAGTTTAGAAAATAATATCCGCGACCAAGTGTTTGGTATTGGGCTTGAAAACGTTTCAAATACTGAGGGGGTCAATCTAAACGATATTTTGAGTGGTCGTTGGCTGCGTTTTTGGGTCAATCCTTACGCTGATTTGTTGCGCAATACGGAGTTGGAGGAGAGCATCAATAGTTCAGATGCCAAAGCAAAAGCCAATTTAGCTGCTTTAGAAGAAGAAGCGCGATTGCTTTATGTCGGCATTACCCGTGCCAGAGATTACATCGTTTTTCCTACCTCTCAAACGCCTACGCGCTGGCTCAATCGGGCGTGGCATAAGGGCAATGAAGACTTTCCAACCCTCGAAGCAGGTAATGACACGCCTTTTGAATGGAACAACGAATATTTATCAAAAGATTTTGAAGAATTTTATTACGATAAAGATTTTCCCCATGCCCCACAAGCTGATGAACACATTACATTTATCGAAAATCGCTACGGCAAAGGTGCGTATATTCCCTACAAAATTGATGTAAAAAAAGAGAACCCTAATGGCGATACCAGACCTACCGTTTCGGATATGTCGAGCTATGTTGCCAAAGGTTTTCAACTCAAAGATGATAGTTTTGCCTTTATGGTGGCTAAGGCATATGGCACATATCTCAATGCAGTCGCTGTAAATGAAGATAGTAAAAGGCAGTTGGCAAAAAGCATAGCCGAGCGTTATAATACCACCGATGCCTTTGATTTTCAACAACTTAGCCGCAATGGTGATGCTTTTTTTGAATATCTATTCAAGCGCTTTTCTATAAAAAATATCACGCCACGCTACCCCATTCGCCGACATATCAACGGGCGATTATTGGATATGCAACTCGATTTTTTGATAGAAACGGCTTGGGGTTATGTGCTTATTCAAAATATGGATTTTGCTAACGATTTTAAAAAGATAAAATCAGAAGCGGCGCAATACGCCTTAGAATTGATGTGGGCAAAAAAAGCTATTGTAGAAATTTTTAACGTAAAAGATATTGATGTACAAACGTTTGTGCATCCTTTGTTTTTTGGTGGCTTGACTAAAGTAGAATAATAATCAATTAATTATGGCAAAACAAAAACGTGTATTATTGGCAATTTTAGATGGTTGGGGACATGGCTTAGTGCGCCGTGCCGATGCTATTACCTTAGCAAAAACCCCCTTTATTGACAGCCTCTACCTTAAATATCCTTCATCAGAATTGGTGACGCATGGCGAACTCGTGGGTTTACCCGAGGGGCAAATGGGCAACTCCGAAGTCGGGCACATGAATATTGGCGCAGGGCGCATCGTTTATCAAGAATTGACGCGCATATCAAAAGCCATTAGAGATAAAGAATTGCAGAAAAACACCGTTTTATTGACGGCTTTGAAGCACGCCAAAGCGCACAATAAGCCAGTGCATTTTATCGGCTTGGTCAGCGATGGTGGGGTACATTCGCATATCGAACACCTCAAAGCCTTGTGCGATATTGCTACTACTGAGGGATGTCATGGCTATATCCATGCCTTCACCGACGGGCGTGATTGCGACCCTAAAAGCGGTTTAGGTTTTTTAAAAAATGTAACACAACATATTGAAAAACAATCTTTTAAATTAGCGACTATCGTTGGACGATATTATGCAATGGATAGAGATAAACGTTGGGAACGGGTCAAATTGGCATACGACGTTTTGGTCAATGGTATCGGCGAAAAGGTTTCAGATTTTGAAAAAACAATTCAAACCAATTATGATAATGGCGTTACAGACGAGTTTTTGAAACCAATGGTTCTTTCCCCTTTGGGGGCAGGGGGTACTGAGGGGGTCATCAAAGAGGGTGATGTTGTTATTTGTTACAATTTCAGAACGGACAGACCACGCGAAATTTCGGAAGTTTTGACCCAAAAAGATTTTCCTGATTTTGGGATGAAAAAACTCAATGTCTATTATGTCACGATGACGCGCTACGATGAGACCTATAAAAACGTACACGTGCTTTTTGAAAAAGACAATTTGACGAATACACTTGGCGAAGTGGTAGCTAATGCGCGTTTGACGCAAGTGCGCATTGCGGAAACGGAGAAATATCCACACGTTACTTTCTTCTTTTCGGGTGGGCGTGAAGAGCCTTTTGCGGGTGAAAAACGCATCATGGTATCGTCGCCTAAAGTAGCTACTTACGACC
>JAYVKQ010000360.1:0-12911 GCA_043768285.1 Saprospiraceae bacterium
ATCACAAGCGAATTAAAACATTAAGAGAAAAAAATTAGAACGGTTGAAGGGGTACGGCAATGGGTATATTCATTTGGTCGTTTACTTTTACATAGTCATGTACGAAGTGCGTATAGCTTTTGGATTTAAAAAAATATTTAATTTTTTAAATTTGCATGAGCAATCAATATAAATTTTAACTAAAGTATTGTTTTTCAATTAATTAAAAAAAAAATAAAATATTTATATGTAAATATTTTATTTTTAAAATAGCTTAAATAGTGGATTTGATAATGAAAATTGGGTTTGCAATTTATATATCTAAAAACAAAGCATGCGATGAATACTATTTATTTGGTACGAAATTTGGAATAATCAATTTATTAAAAAATATCAAATAAACATAGAAGCGAAAAGCCTACATTATTTCCAGTCTATTCGACTTCCTATTATCTACACAAAGCTACATTACAGCAAATTTTCAGCAGTACATCTATTGCATTAAATTTAAAACTCAATATTCGTTAATTCAAAATTTCACTAATTTTATTAATAACCATATTCATTAGTTTCCTTAACGCTCACTCATAAGGGCTTTATAACTCAAACAGGTTTTTATAAAAAATTTAATAAACACAAAAATATTATTTTATATCCAAACGAGCCAAATCTCAAGGATATTGACATTTTAGATGAGTTTAAGGTTGTGAATTGGTCGAGTCGGTGTCAGCAATATATCCTTATACGTAAGGTAGGCTTGACACCGACTCTTTTTTGTTGCGTAACATCAATGCCGCATATGACAAATTAGAAACACAGATGATATAGGTAAAACAGATTTACACGGATTTTTTTCCAAATTAGACATAAACAAACCCTTGTAAATCCAATATAATCGCGTTGTCCGTGTTCCTAATATGGCATATGCGGCATTGATGAAAATAAAAAAAGCCACACCACAAGACCGTGATATCGCTTTTTTAATAGAAAATATAGTACATTTCGATACAATCGGGATTGAGGGGGGTATGTATCTTACTTAATATATTCCGCTTTAACAGCCTCAAACTCGGGCAATTGTTTGATATGCCATTTATGCACAATCAAACCATTTTTCAAAAGGAAAATACCTGGGTTAGAGCGCATCATGGTTTTTATCAATAAATCATCTGCCGTGTAGAACGGATAAGCCGCTTGCGTTTCGTGACGGAAATCCTCAATCTTTTTAGGGTCAGCCACCGGTACTAAACCCGCAATTTTGTATCCCGACTTTTCGGCTTTTTCTAAAAAAGGATTGATTTTTCCACTAAATAACGTACGGTAAGTTGGGTCAAAACGGTGAGCCTTGAATACCTCTTCGCGCTGCCCTATATGGTCAAATACACGCTTCAAACTAAACGTATCTTTTTTACCCAATTTCATACGCACTGTATCGGTTCTGAATATCGAATCTGCCACCGCTACGGTTTTTTTATCAATTTCAGATGCCATTTTCCAACTCACAACTAAGAACGTATAGCTCGAATCGCTCAATAAAGCTTCTGCTCCATCTGCCCCGTCTTTGTCATTGATGCTAAAATCACTAATTTTAGTACGCAATACAGTAGGCTCGGTTTTGATTTGTTCATCAACTTTCCAACCATTGGCACTTGAAAAAATTTCGTAACCTTTATCGTCCATATATTCCTTATTGGTCATGGTTTTGAGTTCGCCCGTTTTTTCATTTTTCAATTGCCAATGTGTTATTTCTACTTTTGCTGCTGCATCTTCTTCCATTTTCTTACGCTCACGGATATTAACCCCATTTTTGAAGGGACGAAAATCCGCTACAGGTTCGTTCATAAACGTATTGTATAAGCTAAAAGCCACTACACCAAGAGTAGTTGCCCACACCAAAGTACGGCGCAATTTTTCGGAAAAAAGCTGGTGGAAATCTTTGTGTCGCCACAAAAACAATAGTGCAACAGGCATTAAAGCAATGTCTTTATAAAAAGAAGTGGTCGGGTTTAGTTTCAAAAAATCGCCGAAACAACCGCAATCAGTTACCTTCATATTGGTGACTACATATTCGCCCCACTTGTCGAAATCAAAGAAATTAACGCCATCTGGCACGTAGGCTGTGAAGTGGGTATAGCCCGTCAAAGCTGTAAAAAAGACCATAATGATGAGGAAAAGCCAAGAAGTGAGTTTCGATTTATGCCCTAATATCAACATTACGCCAATTACTATTTCGAGGGTAATCATAAATAGCGAAAACCACAAGGCATATTGCCCAAGCCACGGGAAAGCGGGGGCAAGCCCTTTTAGCCATGTGCCTTTTATAGTTGTTTCGAAAGCGTCGAAATATTGCTCCATTTTGAATGCTGTTCCCCAAGGGTCAATAGCTTTGACAACACCAGAGAAAATAAACCACACGCCTGTGAAGTTTTGCAAAAAGGTCATCAACCAATTTTTATGCGCTTTAAAAAACACGCCCGTCAAGAGGGTCAATATACCACCGCCGATGGCAAATCCAATGAGTAAATTCCAGATTGTCATATCTTAATAAGTAATGTAACTTTGAAATGAAAAAAATTAAGTGCTATTTGTATCGCCGAATTCAACGGTACAAAATAAAGTATATGGAAGTACGAAATTTATTGTTTGAAGTTATTTTTTTCGTCCAAAATACTGAGGGGGTGTCTCAAAACCTTGCAAATATAAGCACAAGTGTGTATATCAATGCTCTTTTGGGATATATCCTATTCTGTTTGCAAATATTTAATTTTTTCTAAATTGTTTTTTCTAACAAAACCCAAATATTTGTTAATAATGCCCGAATAATGATTTGTGGCTATTTGAAAAGGTTCATCACACAGTGGGCAGTTGATATAGAGGCGAGTGTAAACATCTAAAACATCTTCCAAACAACAAAAAAATCAGCACTTGCCTCTGGTATTAGCCATTTTTTGATCTCGTAAGGCTTTAATTTCGTTTTTTTTAAAGCCGATTTACCAATTGTTGACGGATACTTTCTACCGCTTCTAATTTTACTAACCTATCCAATTCATATTCTTGAAACCGCTGATTTTGAAGCCTTGAAATACTGAGGGGGTAGGTTTTTTGAAAGAAAAACGATGCGTTAATGTACTTAGATTAACTTTTAGAGCTATTTGAAAGTTTAAAAATCGAAGTTATTAACTGAATAGTTCGATTAATAGAATTACTTTTGTATTATAAAGCTCCACTAATGGCGAAGGCTTGCGTTCCACGCGAGAGATGATATGTAGCCATAGTCGAGCTTTTTTTTATTTCTTTTTTTGAATTCTCACACCCTGTTGATAAATATTTATTATTTTACTTACCTCTGTATAAAAACAAAACCCGTTAAACGCCATAAGCAATTTAACGGGTCATTTATTCTGATTTTGTAAATATTTAGGGCTGCCACTAATTACACTAATTACACTAATTACACTAATTATTTCTATAAAAATGTCTTATAATTAGCGAAAATTAGTGTAATTAGTGGCAGCCCTAAGTATTTACCTGGTTTTTTATTAAAAATACTTCCGATGTCATCGGGACAGGTCGAGGTGATAAGCCTTACTGCCCCCCATGACAGTTTTTATACTTCTTACCGCTACCACAAGGGCACATATCATTGCGCCCAACTTTTGGTTCTTGGCGCACGATAGTCATTGGGCGTTCTACTTCACGACCTGCACCTGAAGCGGCTTCACGCATTGCACGGCGTTCTGCTTCGCGGCGTTCAAGGTCTTGATTGGTCACGTGATTTTTGAAATTAGAACGCTGTTGAGGTGCTTGCTTGATATTCGGCTCATCTTGCTGTATCATTAACATGCCTTTTGACAAATAAGACGTAACGTGCTGATTGACACGCGCCACGAAGCCTTCAAACATATTGTACGCCTCCATTTTGTATATCACCAATGGGTCTTTTTGTTCGAAAGATGCGCCTTGTACGGATTCCTTCAATTCGTCCATATTCCGCAAATGTTCTTTCCATTCATCGTCAATGATGGATAGCGAAACAGCTTTTTCTATATCGCGCCAGATAGATTTACCGTCTGTTTTAACGGCATCTTCCAACTCGGCGGCAATACCCAATGCTCTTGCGCGACCATCGGTGAAAGGCACTGAAATGCGTTTGTAGCGATGCCCTTCTTGTTGGAATACTTGTTTGCACAAAGGCAGCAACATATCTGTCGTCTTTTGTGACTTCTCGTGATAGAAATCCATGAATTGTCCATGGTACATATCTGTCAAGGCATTGACAGTCAAGGTTTTAAAATCATTGTCAGATATTTCAGGGTCGAAGCCCAATATTTCCCAACTGGTGCGTTTGAAGATATTATAGTCATTAGTAGCCTTTGTTTCCTCCACAAGATTGGCGGTCATAGCGTTGAACATACTGAATAAATCCACCGCCAAACGCTCGCCACTAAGGGCATTGTAGCGTTTTTTGTAAATCGCTTCCCGTTGGATGTTCATAACGTCATCGTACTCCAATAAGCGTTTACGCACACCAAAATTGTTTTCCTCTACCTTCGTTTGGGCGCGTTCAATGGATTTTGTGACCATAGAGTGCTGAATAACTTCACCTTCTTTATGTCCCATTTTGTCCATCATACCCGCAATGCGTTCAGATTGGAATAGGCGCATCAATTCATCTTCTAAAGACACGAAAAACTGCGAAGACCCTGGGTCACCCTGACGACCTGCGCGACCACGCAACTGCCTATCCACACGCCGCGAATCGTGGCGTTCTGTACCAACAATTGCCAAACCACCTGCTTCTTTTACACCTGCGCCCAATTTGATGTCCGTACCACGACCTGCCATATTCGTAGCAATCGTCACTGCACCCGCTTGACCTGCACCTGCAACGATTTCTGCCTCGCGTTGGTGCTGTTTTGCATTCAATACTTGGTGCTCGACACCGCGCAATTTTAGCATCCGCGAGAGTATTTCAGATTTTTCAACCGACTTTGTACCGACCAAAACGGGACGACCTTTTGCCCGCATTTTCTCGATTTCGTCCACCATCGCATTCAATTTTTCACGCTCGGTTTTGAATACCAAATCTTCTTCATCCTTACGGGTAATATTGCGATTAGTCGGTATAACAACCACATCGAGCTTGTATATCTGCCAAAATTCACTTGCTTCTGTTTCTGCTGTACCCGTCATACCGCATAGCTTGTGGTACATACGGAAGTAGTTTTGAAGCGTCACGGTAGCATATGTTTGGGTTGTTTCCCCAATTTTTACATTTTCCTTCGCTTCTAAAGCTTGGTGCAAACCGTCTGAATAGCGGCGACCTTCCATCACACGTCCCGTTTGTTCATCTACAATCTTCACTTCACCTTCAACAATGATATATTCCACGTCTTTTTCAAACATGGTGTAGGCTTTCAACAATTGATTGATAGAATGCAAACGTTGCGATTTGATAGAGAAATCTTGCGCTAAGGCTTCTTTTTTTGCATTTCTTTCCTCTTTTGGTACTGAGGGGTCGGAGTCAATAGCCATCATGTCGGTAGCAATATCGGGCAACATGAAGAAATTGCTATCGCCATGTCCTTTTGATAAAAACTCTGCGCCCAATTCCGTTAATTCCACATTGCGGTTTTTTTCATCAATATGGAATAATAAAGGGGTATCCACCAAAGGCATCCGTTTGGATTGCTCTTGCATATAATGGTTCTCGGTTTTTTGTAAAACCACGCGGACACCGTCTTCACTCAAAAACTTAATCAAAGCGCGGTTTTTAGGCAAAGCGCGGTACGAACGCAAGAGTGATAACCCCCCTTCGCCTTCTTCCAACCCCGTATTACCCTCGGCAATCAAACGCTTAGATTCGGTCAAAAATTTATTTGCCACTTTGCGTTGTTCCTCTATCAAGCGTTCTACTTCGGGTTTGAGCGCGATATACTCTTGAGCATCTTGGTCAGCCGTCACGGGACCTGAAATAATCAACGGGGTACGGGCATCATCCACCAAAACGGAGTCCACTTCATCCACCATTGCATAATGGTGCTTGCGTTGCACGAGTTCTTCGGGCGAGTGTACCATATTATCGCGTAGATAATCGAAACCAAATTCGTTGTTCGTGCCATAGGTAATATCGCACAAATAGGCATTTCTACGCGCTTCGGTATTGGGCTGGTATTTATCAATGCAATCCACCGTCAATAATAAAAATTCGTACAAAGGACCATTCCACTCCGCGTCACGGCGAGCCAAATAGTCATTCACAGTTACGATATGTACGCCTTGACCCGATAAACCATTCAAATAAGCGGGAAGGGTAGAAACGAGGGTTTTACCTTCGCCCGTTGCCATTTCTGCAATTTTACCATCGTGTAACACCATGCCACCGATTAATTGCACATCGTAGTGTATCATATTCCACGTAATCGCGCCTCCTGCTGCTGTCCACGAATTTTTCCAAATCGCTTTATCGCCGTTGATGCTGACGTGCATTTTGCCTTTGCCAGCGAGCATACGGTCATGGTCAGTTGCTTTGACCTCAATTTCTGTATTCTCTGTTAAGCGTTTTGCCGCTTGTTTTACAACTGCAAAGGCTTCTGGTAGGAGTTCTTTTAATATAACTTCTAATTGCTCGTTACGCTCTTTGCGGAGAGCATCCACATCTTTGAACAAGGCTTCTTTTTGTTCAATATCTTCAATATCAATGGCTTGTTGATTGATATTGTCAATTTCTTTATCAATTTCGCTTAGAAAGTGCGCGATGCGCTCTCTGAATTCAACCGTTTTGCCACGCAACTCGTCATGCGACAAGGCATCAAATTCATCATAATAGCGCAAAATTTCGTCCACGCGGGGCTGGTACAAAGCATTGTCCTTCTCGGTCTTAGTACCGCCGAATAGTTTTTTCAAAAATCCAAACATGGTTGTATAGTATTGAGTAGTGAGTATTGGGCATAGATATTTAACCATAAGTGGTTGAATACCAATACCTTGTTTTCTTGATGAAATCTTTTTATTGACTATTTAATTACTAAAAATATGGTGCGTTTCGCTCCATCAAGCTATAAGCATGACTGCGGGGGTGCTTGTAAGGCAGTAGGATTGTCCTTGATTTTTGTAGCAATTTCTTATGTAGTGTCGAATTTATTCGACACATAACGCAGGTGTCGAATGAATTCGACACTACAAGAAATTACCTATTAAATCTTTAAAAATCAAGGAAAATCCTAATACTCATTAAGCACGATGCTCAATAATTTTAGGACGGATATATTGCTTGCAATCCACAATAACATACGATAGCGTATGCACGCCCGTATCATTAGTGCGATTAACAAAGCAATACTTATTTACGTGAGAAAAAGAAGAAAGGATATTCTTCGGAGGAAAAGGATATTTTTTATCAATATTTTGAACGGCTTGGTGCGCGTCTAATTTTTGTTCGATTGCCCACTGCGACATCATAAACGAAGCATCATGACCGCCAAACGCTTTGGGCGAACAGATAAGGGATAAACCCATTAATGCTATGATGTTGAAATTTTTCATCTATATATATGTGTGTAGAATTTTATTACACAAATTTTTTTTATTTCTGTGTGAAACTCTGTAGCTACTCCGTCTAAACTCTGTGTAACCTTCTACTAACCTCAAAAATACTGAGGGGGTAATACGCCCTCCATAAAGACGTACAAATGTATTATTTATTTTCTGACTTCTCCTATTGATTGAACTAAATACATTCTATTGCTGCAACACTCATTCCAAATCGTTATTTGTGACAAAATGGCAGTTGGTAAATTTTTGTGGTGCATATGCATGGTTTTTTGTAACTTTACCTTGCAATTTAAAGGGAAATTGTAACACGAATGACACGAGTTAGTATCCAAATGTTACAAATTTAGATATAAATATATGTGAAATTTGTGTTTTGCTCGAACAAGTTGTGTTAGTGCAAAATTAATTCAAAAAAGCATGATGAAACAATGAAAAAACAACTGCACCTATTCGTTTTATTATTATTGACGGGACATCTTCTTTTTGCCCAGAATGGGTTAGATACCGTTTTTACACTCAAAGGCGATACGCTTTTGGGTAAAATTTCTTTACAAAAAGAAAAAAATAAATTCTTTTTTGCGAACGACACCTTAAAAGAAGTTGCTTTAAATCCCACGGAGATTATTTCATTTGTGTGGTATGGTAAAGAAAATGATTACGAGCGTAAAGCATTTTATAGCCTTTTGAGTAGTTTTTATGAAATGGAATTTGGGAAAAAGGATTACATAAGGGTGTATTCTAAAACGGTATATAAAACGGTAGAAGAATATGGGAGCAAATATTTTACTGCCAAAAAAGAGTACTGTTTTTTCAAAAATGGCTCTCCCTATTTCTATAAACCTGAAAATCATCGTCAGACTATAGGCTACCTTATTCAAGATTGCCCTGCCATTTATAATAAATTTAAAGCTAAATATTACAAAGAAGAAGATGTGATGAGTATTATCATAGACTACAATAAATGTGGTGCTTTGATAAAAGACGAGACGAAGGTGTCGAAATAGGTTTAAATACTGAGGGGTACAAACAAAAAAGGCTGTCAGCAGAAGACAGCCTTTTTTGTTTGTACTGGAAATAAAGAATAATGCGAATAATGGGTTAAAATCCAATAAATCCGTTAGGATTTGTACGTTTATAGACAATTTATGTAAAAATGTAAAACGAATCCGTAGGATTCGCACGTAACAGCGCGTATAACGTGCGAATCCTACGGATTCGTTGCGAAAAGCAGATTAATGTATTCTATAAATGTACAAATCCTAACGGATTTATTGGATTTTAACCCATTATTCGCATGAATAGATAGACTTACGTAGTAATTACTCATAGGGACAGAAAAGGTGTTCGTGCATTGGTTTTGACAACGGAAGGGTGATTGAAATCGCCCCCTATTGATGGGTTTTTGTGGTAAATATCAATAGCCCTTCCGATGCCACCATAATGTCCGTATTCATAATTCATCATTTATACCTTATTTCCCCTTCGTCCTATCATATTTCGTTTGAAAACGCTTATTCAATTGCTTGTGTTTGGTATCCAAATCAATGGCTTTACCGCGAATAAACGCATGGGTCACTTTAGAAGTGCGCATATCTAATATATCCCCTTCACTGAGGATGAGGGTTGCATCTTTACCTTCTTCGATAGTGCCCACCGTTTCTGAAATGCCTAATATTTTCGCCGCATCTAAAGTCATTGCAGTAATGGCTTCTTCTTGCGATAACCCAAAACCTGCGGCTTGACCCGCCATCAACGGCAAATTACGGGTTTGCCAACCACCATTTACACTAAAAGCAAAAGGAACGCCTGCGGCTTTGAGTTGAGCGGGTGTTTTGAAAGGTTGCGCTATATCATCGTCTTCACGCGAAGGTAAATCTTGCGTTTCGCTCAAAATAACCGATATATTATTGCTTTTCAACAAATCCGTCACCATCCAACTGTCTTTGCCGCCGACTAAGACCATTTTGCAGCCATATCTCTTGCCAAACATGACTGCCTCATTAATTTCTTTTACTAAGTTGGCATGGATAAACAAGGTTTTTTTGCCCGAAAGCACTTCGCGCATGGCTTCAAATTTGAGGTTCTTCGCTTCTACCTTATCCTTTTTTATATAGGCTTGTGCTTCTTTGAAAAAAGCATCTAAATCCGCTATATCTTGCGCAAATTTATCGTTTTTCCGAAGCGAAGGACCTTGAAGAGGATCGAATGAAAAGCTATAAATGCTCGGAAAACGGACGTGCATGCCCATATCCATTTTATAAGCGGCATCTTCCCAGTTCCACGCATCGAGTTCTACCACGCTGGATTGTCCGCTTATTCTACCGCCGTTGGGTACAACTTGCACCATCAAAACCCCATTTGAGCGAATAGTAGGTAGTACGTGAGAGTCGGTATTGTACGCCACAATGCTGCGTATGGAGGGGTTCATCACACCTGTTTCGGTATGGTCAACAGTAGCGCGGACTGATTCGATTTCTGATAAACCCAATGGCGTATTGGGTGCAATCAAGCCAGGGTATATATGCTTACCACTTGCGCTGATGGTTTTTTTAAATTTAGTACCATCTATGCGCACCACCGTAGCATCTGCCACTAAGGTAATTTTGCCATTTTCAACTCCTATCACCGCGTTTTCAATCACTTTGCCATTCCCAATATGGGCTTTGGCATTCATAATGATGAAGGATTCGCTTTGTGGTGCGGCTGGGGTGGGTTGGGCATATATCTTTGACAATGAAACAATTGCAAATATAAATACAAGGGTATTTTTCATTATTGAATTTTTAAATGTAAAAAATAAGTCTTCAAGCAAGCGGTTTCGGAAGCGGACCACTGCCTAATTCCGCATCTCATCGTCCTCCGTATCGCAATGATAGTGCTGTTGAGCACGGCTCATAGCGGCTTGTGTAGGCGACCCAGCTTTTTTAACTTGTATCATTTTATTGATAAGCCTTGACCGTTCTTGGCGGATTTGGTCTTGCAATTGTTTATCCTCTTCGCGGTCAAAAAACTTGATACCGTCCACGTAAGTTTGCTCTGCTTTAGCGTAAATACTGAGGGGGTTGTCTGACCACATCACCACATCGGCATCTTTACCCACTTTGAGCGAACCCACGCGGTTGTCCACATGGAGCATCTTGGCAGGATTGAGCGAAACGAATTTGAATACCTCCGCTTCGTCTGTCAATCCCGAATACATCATCGTTTTGCCCGCTTCTTGGTTGAGGCGGCGCGCCATTTCAGCATCATCGGAGTTGATTGCGGTCAATACGCCTTGTTGGTGCATCATCGTTGCATTCTGCGGAATGGCTTCATATACTTCGTACTTATATGACCACCAATCAGAGAAAGCTGCAGCCGCAACGCCATGTTTCGCCATTTTATCCGCCACTTTATAACCTTCTAATATATGTGTGAAAGTATTGACTTTGACATTATATTTTTCAGCCACTCTCAACAGCATTGTGATTTCACTTTGCACATAACTATGGCAGGTTATAAAGCATTTTTTCTCTAAAATATCTGCCAAACACTCCAATTCAATATCTTTTCTGAACGGTTTACCTGATTTGCGCAGAGCCCCGTAATCTTTGGCGCGGTTGAAATGGTCTTCATATACCTGCTCTACACCCATACGCGATTGCGGAAAACGAATACGCTGATTGTCAGGCACATCCCAGTTGGATTGTTTCACATTTTCGCCCAAAGCAAATTTGATAAAAGGATCCCAACGGTCAAATTTCATTTTTTCGGGTTCGTAGCCCCAGCGTAGTTTTATCAATTGGGTTTGGCCGCCAATCGGATTAGCCGAACCGTGTAGGATATGGCTTGAAGTTACGCCACCCGCCAATTGGCGATAGATGTTAATATCTTCAGAGTTAATGACATCGCCAATACGCACCTCTGCCGTACTCGCTTGCGACCCTTCATTAGTGCCTTTCGACAAAGCAATATGGCTATGTTCGTCTATAATGCCCGCTGTGATATGTTTTCCAGTAGCATCTACCGTTTTTGCATTGGAAACGTTTAGGTTTTTACCAATTTGAAGGATTTTGCCGCCTTCAATCAAGACATCGGCATTTTTCAAAACCCCCTCAGTTTCATTCGTCCAAACAGTAGCATTTTTAAAATGAACGCGCTCACTTTTAGGTATTTCTTTACGCCCATATGCACCAAAAGGGTAGGTTAAATCGCCCAATGCGGACATACGTGTACTTCTGTCTGGTGTGTTGGCTTTATTGCCATTGTCTGTTTTGCCTGCAAATGCCATAGGTATGGCTTCCCAATCTATCCAAGTGCCATCGCCCAATTGACCACGCCCACGCATGGCACCGCCATCATATGTGCCCGATAGCCTAACAGGGTCTTTTTCTCCAGAAGGTGTGAAAGATAAAGTGACATTTTGACGTGCAGTAGATATATCTGCTTTTGATTTTACACTATCCGTTTTGAATACAGTTGCTTCACCAGTAGCCGAAACTTGTAGCATTTTATAGACATTTTTTCCGAATTGGAAGCTATATGTACCTTCCAAATTGGGTTTGTTCATATCTATCAAGACATAGCCTTTGCCAGCAACCCAATTGTGAAATACCTTTACATCTTTTGAAAATATATTGCCTGATGTTACAATGAAGTTAGCTAATTTACCTTTATCTAAACTGCCTAATTCATTGATATTCAAAACTTTAGCGGGTGTATAAGTCAACGCTTTGAGGGCATCCGCTTCGCTCAACCCACTTTCAATAGCCAAACGCAATTGCTTCATAAAATCTTTTTTATCCCGCAAACCTTGCGCCGTAAACATAATTTCGATACCCTCCTTTGATAAACGGGCAGCGTTGGCAGGAGCCAATTCCCAATGTTTCATATCAGACAAATTGACCTGTAGTGCATCATAAGGGTCTTCGACATCGAAGGCTTCTGGAAAATTCAAAGGTAAAATGAACGCTGTATTCAAGGCTTTTATAGCTTCAAGGCGTTGGTATTCGTCACCACGCCCTTTGATAATGTATTTTTTGCCAAATTCAGACGCAATTTTATTGGCTCTGATAGCTTCTAATTTATCTGCCACTTCAAATATTTGCGGTAGCGATTGAAGTGCATTCCACGCTTCGAGTGAAAAGTTTTTCTCCTCATTAGCGCCTTGTGTAGCATACCATTGTCCATCTAAATAGGTTTGGCGCAAAAGTGCAATACCGCCCATTAGCGAACTGGGATTGTTTTGCGTAGAAGTACCTTTATTGAAAGACAAGATATGGGCAGCTTGCGCTTTTATAATCGTATTGTGTTCCTTATCGGCAGCCGTAGTTACAAAGGTTGCGCTGCCACGGCTCATACCGTCCATTCGGTGTGATAGAACTGACCCAAAACCGACC
>JAYVKQ010000361.1:0-3842 GCA_043768285.1 Saprospiraceae bacterium
CCAATTTGTTTGGCTTGTTGTTTTGCTAAAAATGCAGTTAAAGCAAATAGACCCATCATGGAAATCAGTATGGCAACAGAGGTAAAAAAGGCAATCACTTTTTGCAAACGGATATAGGTTGTAAATAATTTCTGGAAGTTTTCATCCAAAAAAGTATAGCGCAAAGGCGTTTCTGGTTCAATGGTTTTCCACACTTGTTCTATACCTTCGATAGAGGATTGTATGTTAGTTGTATTCAATTTTACTAATATGCCCCCGCCTGATTGATACATACAGGCGTTATTGCCAATGGTATAAACAATGGGCTGAATGACGCTTTCAAATCCACGCACATTTATATCTTTCACGACACCCACTACAGGCATCGGGATACTATCACAACCTTGAAAAGAGATGGTTTTACTGAGGGGGTCTTGTGTCAAGAGCATTTTAGCAGCTGTTTCATTGAGAACAGCTGTGCGAGTATTTTGGTCAGCCATTTCTTCCGTAAAATAACGCCCTTGAATAAGCGGAATCTGTAAGGTGTTAAAATAATCGGCACTGATTTTTACCGATGCCATGCGATGCATTTTACCATCTACTTTGAAATCAACAGTAGATGTGTCCATAATAGCGTCTTGTCCCCAAGGCGTTTTGGTACTTTTAGATACCGAACTCACACCTGCCACCGAGAGCAATTGATTTCTCATGGTAGCAAAGCCTTCTTCTCGTGTTTTTTGCATGGCAGGAATACGCAAAACCTGAGCCTCTGAAAAGCCTTTGTCTCTGGTTTGCATGTAGTGCATTTGTTTATTGACCACCAACGTCGCTATGATGAAAAAAGCAGACACCATAAATTGCAGGACGATTAAACTATTCCGAAAAGCGACCCCTTTTTTACCCGTCGAATAATCGCCTTTTAGCACTTTGGATGTATTGAATTTTGATAAAAACAAGGAAGGATACAAGCCTGAAAATAGCGTGACAACACTCAAGCACAGAACTATTTGCCCAATCAAATAAAAGGCGTTATTGTTTTGCCATAAATCGTATTGGATATTAAAAGATTGCTTGAAATAAGGGATAACTTGATAAACAATTAAACCCGCTATCACCAAACTCAACAGGCATTGCAAAGCGGCTTCTGACATAAATTGAATGATTAATTGATTACGGTCGGAACCCAAAACCTTGCGAACACCCACTTCTTTGGCACGACTAATGGACTTCGCAATCGCCAAATTGCTAAAATTAATAGACCCTGCCAATAGAAGTAAAACCGCTAAAATCATTAAAACGGTGACGATGCCAATATTGCTTTCACCATACTTCGGAAAATTGTGAATATTGGCAATGGCATCTACAAAAAGCGTCTTTTTTTCTGCCTTTTTTTGATAGTCTTCATAGGTTAAATTGTCTTTTTTTAATTGGTCATTGTAATACAAGCGGCTAATTACTTCTTCTGTTTTACATTCATTTGCAGTTTCTATTAGTTTGATATAGGTTTGATTTGAATAATTGCCCCAGAATTTATTTCCTTTCAAAAAGGGGTCAATCATAATTATATCGGCTGTAAAATGAGACGGCATAGACAGTTTTTGTAAAACACCTGTAATAATGCCATTTTCAGCACCAAATAACTGAGTGGGCTTACCAATGGGGCTTGATTTACCAAATACTTTTTCACTCAGCTCTTGACTGATGATAACGCCTTTGGGTTGTTGAAGTGCAGCTGTTGCATCTCCGTCCAATAATTTATAAGGGAATACCTCAAAAAACGAAGAGTCAACCGTCACCAAACCTTTTTGATAGATTTTTTTATTGTTGGCAGAAAACAACACTTCAACATCACCAGCCGATTGAATACTTGTAGCTGCCACACAATTCGGATATTTTTCCGCAATAAAAGAAGCCAAAGGCGTAGGCGTAGCTGGATATACTTCTTCGCCGTCTTTGAGCGATACTCGATAGACTTTATTTAATTCAGCGTCCCATTTATCATAGCTCAATTCATAGTTGAGATACAACAAAAGCAATATAAAACTGGCTAAACCCATTGCCAATCCCAATATATTGATGGCATTATAGGTCTTATTTTTAAATAGGTTGCGATAGGCGATTTTTAAATAGTTCTTTATCATGGCGTTGTTCTTTTACTTTTTTTGAAATTAAGGCGTAAAACAAAAAATAGTCTACCCAAATTGGTTATTATATTTTTTTTAATCAATATAAATTTCTTGAGAAATAATCCCGAGTGCTCGGGATTTAAAAGAAATTTAGAGCAGAGTAAAGGAAATAGAATGACTAAGTTGGGTACATTATTTTTTGTTTTACGCCTAAAGCACCCCCTCAGTATTTCAATCATTTTACTCCGTCCGCAACGATTTTACAGGGTTCGCCACCGCCGCTTTATAAGCCACAATGCCTATTATCAAAGCCGTTAAAGTGAATGTAATAAAGCCCACCATAAGCATCATAAAATAGGGAATATCAATGCGATAAGCGAAATTACTCAACCACATATTTGTCACGTACAAAGCAATTGGTACACTTATAATCAACGCAACACCTACCATATAAGCATATTCTTTTGTTAATATCTGAATGATTGAAAAGGGCGATGCACCAAGGACTTTGCGAATACCGATTTCTTTGGTACGCGCAACGGTCAAAAATAGCGTGATGCCCACAATGCCCAATGCAGCCAAAAACACAGCAATGATGTTGAAGTAAAGCAAAAGATTAGCGGTGCGTTGGTCTTGGGTATATAACTTCGCCAAGTTTTCATCCAAAAATTCAATGTCCAACGGTGTGGTTTGATTGAGTTCCTCGTAAACGGTATTGATATTCTTAATCACTTTTGCAGTGTTGGCTGCATCAAATAAAACAATACTGCGCCCGTCCAAGCGTACTCTTTCGGACACTGTGATAAAATAAGGCTCAATTTTATTGTGCAATGAAAACAGGTTAATGTCTTCAAATATGCCCGCAATGGTAAAAGGAATGCCCACCTGACCCGTTGTTTCATTGGTGTATTCTGGTTCGGTTGTAATGGTCATACCAACCAATTTATCGGCGGAAACCCCTTTCAATTGCGCCAATTTTTCAGCCGCCGTCCGATTGATGAGCGTTGCGGCGGTTGCCGAGGGTGTCGTCAAAGTTGTTTTTAAACCGTAGGCTTTTATGCCTTCGTAATCGAGGTATAATTGGTTGGCATCGTCAAAAACGGCATCTATGCCTTCTATTTTGTACGTCATTTGGTTAAACGGTTCGATACCAAAAGTTGAACCGTTGCCTACCGCTTTTATTTCGGGCATTTGCCGAAGTTTTTCTTGAAAAACAGCCTGTTTGTCTTCGGATGCGTAGGCGTATAAAATCCCTTCTTTTCTAAATCCAATGCTTTTATTATCAATAAATTTGATTTGTTGATGAATAAAATAAGAAATTGAGGTAATAGAAATGAGTATCACAAATTGACTGGCAATCAAGTACCGCCGAATGGGGAAACGCTGAAAATTATTGCTTCGCAAGCCTTCTTTAAATAGCGTAACCGTATCTTTTTTAGATAAATAAAAAGCGGGGAAAAGGCTCGCCAATCCACCAATTAAAACCGCCAACGCAAGGATTATGAGAAACGTTTGTGGATGAGCCAAAACGTTTGTGCTGATGTCAGTTGCCATAAATGTATTGAAAAAAGGCATTAATATGTGTATCAGCCCCGCCGTTATGGGCAAAGCAATCAAGGATAGCAAGACACTTTCTACAATAAATTGAGCCGTAATACTCGAACTTTTTGCCCCAATAACTTTTCTAATGCCAATATTTTTGCTTTGTTTTGATTTAATTGCAAGCGTTAAATTGGC
>JAYVKQ010000362.1:0-5298 GCA_043768285.1 Saprospiraceae bacterium
TCCAATATTTTATTTACAAAATGTTGATTTACAAACATTTACGAAATCTTTAAGATTTCGTAAATGTAATCTCCGCTAAAATTGTCAAAGAGCCAAAAATATAGACGTGTGAGAATTGGTAAACGTACCCGCCAAATTTATTGGATATGTGAATAATTCGTTGAAAATGGTGAATTGTAGTGTCGAATTTATTCGACACCGTCCAATGTGTCGAATAAATTCGATACCGTCCAATGTGTCGAATAAATTCGACACTACAGTAGAAACCTTCAACGAATTTTTTACACTTCCGATTTATTTGGCGGGTACGATAGAAAAATTTACCCTGCAAGATAGAAAATAATTGACATATATGCTATGGTTTGCATAATCCTCTGAGTTGCTCCATCGAGCCATTGAAAATATTAAAATCCATTTTTTCGCTGATACCTTTGCAGCGTGTGCTTTCGCTCAATTGCCATATCAACCACGACCTACCGTCGGGCAATTTTACACCTTTTATGTTGTTGTAATTTGCAATCCAAATTTTATAATTTGGAAATTTGCCGCTGATATACCTTTTATAGTAATCCAAGTTACAATAGATAATAGGCTTTACACCCACGTTTTTTTCTACTAAAACGAGCCAAGTAGCAATACCTTTCAGCACGTCTTCTTTATCTAATCGCGCATCATCCGTTTTCTTATCGTTTTCTATATCCAAAACGGGAGGCAAATCACCTGCTTCCATCGGCACATTATCTAAAAAAAATTGGGCTTGCCGCGAAGGGTCTAAATCGAAACGATAGAAATGATATGCCCCCCTCAGTATTTTGGCTCTTTTTGCACTCTCCCAATTGTTTTTTAATTGAAAATCAATGAGTTCTAAGCCTTTTGTTGCGCGCATATAGACGAAATCTACATTGATACCATTCTCGTTCATCTTCTTTACGCCATCCCAATCAATATCGCAAGAGTAGTGGCTAACGTCCAGACCATGCACCGAATACCCAGGCGGTATGGGAATACCAAAGCTATTCCAGTTACGATTACGCGGCTCAGCGCATTGCATTTTTCGATAATAAAATGATTGGATACGGTTTTCAAAAATATAAATAAATGGTATGATGAATAGCGCGAACAACCACAAGAAGGCTTGCAGGCGCGTGGGGGTGCGTTGGATTGTGCGTTTTGTCATAGGTCAATAGCATAAAACATTGAATATCAAATTATGGTGAAATTGGAAGGGCGATTGCAATTGCCCCTAATTGATAATATTTCGTGGTCAAAATCAATAGCGGGCGATTTCAATCGCCCTTCCGATGCGACCATATTTAATTTAAAGCTGTAATAACTTTACATATTTAACTGATAATCAACGCTTTGCGCTTCGTACATCGTACAATATACAACGTACATCAACTTTATGAACAATAAAAAGATAACGCTCTCAGATATATACGACTGTCTAAAACCCGAAACGGATTTGGAGCGACTTTTTATGGAATTACCCGAAGTGCAAACAGGTCTTCTTTGGGGCGAACCACGTTATGGACATCCCGAAGGCAAAGTGCTGTGGCATATTCCCGAAATTTACGCCAATATTGACCGTATCAGCCCCCCCCTCAGTATTCAAGACCGCCAGACACTCCGTTTGGTGACTTTGCTGCACGATGCCTTTAAATATACAGAAGATAAAAGCTATCCCCGTGATTGGTCGAAGCACCATGGCATTTTGGCGCGTCAATTTGCCGAGCAATATATCACTGATACCATCATATTAGATATTATTGAACTCCACGACGAAGCCTATTATTGTTGGCGGTTAGAAGTATTAGATGACGAACCCGACAGAGCCAGCCGCCGACTTGCACGACTTTTAAATAGGGTACAACCTTTCTTGCAATTGTATTACATATTTTTTAAATGCGATACGGCTACGGGCGACAAAACGCCTGCACCCGTAAAATGGTTTGAAAAAAAAGTTGAGGGGATTGAGAAAGTGACGATTGTTAAATAAACCCCCTATTCATCTCCTTCTTCGCCATTATCTGTTGCAACGATTTTAAGACATAATACAGCCTTTCCTCACTCAACATAGAGCCAAAATCAAGGCGCGTTTTGCCTTCCAAAAGTATAGATTTTGTAGCTCCACCTTTTGAAGAATACGACACTTCTTCGCGTATATTGGATACATCAGCCCAGAGAAAATGCTTCGACCAACCAACAACGCCAACACCTGTAAATATTTTACCCCCCTCAGTATCTAAGGTAATTTCAACCTTTCCAAATAGGGTCATCAAGGCAGAACTTATTAAAAATACACTTCCTATCAAGAACGGGATACCGAATAGCGACATGGCGGGATTAAAATCGCCACTCCAAATTTGAGTGCCATAAATACCTGTCATCGAGCCGCCTGACCAGACTAAAGTAAATGGTACAAGAAACAGGGCTGTCCACGAGCGCGTAGTTGCGCCGAGCGTCATGGCATCAAAATTTTGGTCAATCCATGCGCCATTTGGCGGATTGTTTTTATCAAAATTAGGGTCTATTTGTGTGGATATGTTTTCAGAAATTTTAAATACATTGTGGCATTGTGTGCATTGCGCTATATCCGTCGCAACATTGATATTTGCTTGCGGAATATCTGAAAGACATTTTGGACAGTTCATCTTTTTTGACATTTTAAAGGGTTAAGGAATGTACGGTGTTTGATGTACGATGTACGAACATTCGCACAAATCACATTAAGAACTACAAAACATATAGGCGTTTTTTTTAGTTCGAGCATTTCGTTTTTGATGTGTGAATGTTTGGTTAATATTATTATTGATTCGTTGTTCCTAATGTACCATTTAAGATATATTAAAACTAACAGATTGATTTTTATCTCATATCAAAAACAAATATCTACTTTTTGGTATAAAAATTACAAAACGTTGTTTTACTTTTGGCAATCAAAAAAAGGTAAAATAACTATGGCAAACCGACAAAAAGGGCGCAACCGCGACCACGATATTTTTATCAAAGGTATTCTAAAATTGGACGAATTGGTACTACTGTTACTACATCGTTATATTCCCTATGATTTGAAACAGTACATAGATTTTTCCAGTTTTAATACCTTTCCTGATGCTTTAATTGACAACAAATTAGTAGCGCAATACACTGATAGTGCGCACGTATGTGCATTGATAAAATCGAAACTGCCGCCACATATTCAAAATATGCCTGATTTGCCTAATCTGAGGTTTTGCTTTTTGTGGGAACATAAAAGCGCGAAACCCAATGAACCGATTGAAGCGCAAATAGAGCGTTATCGCTACGCTATCATAGGTTCGGACTTAAAAAACAGTAGAAAACCAAGCATAGTCATACCAATCATACTCTATCATGGCGAAACGAAGTGGACGACAAAAATGGTCTCTGAGCATTTTGAGCCTTATTTACCCGATGATATTTTGCGGTATTTGCCTTGCCCGCGTTATATTTTTATTGATATAACCAGTATGACAAAAGCGGAAATAGAAGCGATGGTGGATTTAAAAATACTTCGTGCAGCTTTTTTGGCGTTAAAAAATGCGCACAATCCAAAATTTTTTAGGCAGAATATCCAAGAAATACTTAAATTTGTGGACACATCTTCCAGCGAAATAGTCTTTCAGTCATTTTTCAAAATGTTGTTGGAATATATGCAAAGACGCTCGCAATTGGAAGCTGATATTTTTAACGAATTAGTAGAACAAAATTTAGAACCTGATATGGCAACAAATATTAAAACCATTTTTGAAGTCGTGGAAGAAAAAGCTGAACTACGCGGCGAACTACGCGGCGAACTACGCGGTAAAACTGAAGGTGAGCTAACAGGTGCGCAAAAAAAAGCCCGCATAGCGACCATCAACATGCTCCGATTGGGGACATTCTCAATTGAGCAAATTGCAGATATTTTGGAAGTAGAAACTACTTTTGTTGTTGGCATTCAGAAGGAATTGGAACTCAATCCACAGCTTGAAAAGTAGCTACTTGCTTTTATTTTTTATTTTTAAATTATTGATAATCAATATAATATAAAAAAGCATCTTCTTTGTATGAAAATACTGAGTGGATGCTTTTTTTATGACAAAAATTAATTTTTCTTGTTTTAAATATGCCTTTTTAAAAATTAATTCTTATTACGCAAAATGACTGCGTAGTGCCAATATACCTTTGCATCACTATCAACTATAATCTATCAACTATCAACTAATATGAATATCGAACTATTAAATAAAATGATTGAAGAAGGCTACGTAAACGAGCAATCGCACCCTACGTATGACCTACACATATACAACTATGCCCCCAAAACGCAATATGAGCGCGTTTGGAATGAGGTGACATTGGCGTGTCGTGGATTGATATTAGATGGAAAAGGCAATATAGTCGCGCGTCCATTTACCAAGTTTTTCAATCTCGGCGAAATAGAAAATCAAGAAATACCTAACGAACCTTTTGAGGTATTTGAAAAAATGGACGGCTCATTGGGTATTCTCTATTGGGGTGATAATCAAGCATTTATCGCTACGCGCGGCTCATTTATGGGCGAGCAAGCGGTACGCGGGTCAGCTATTCTAACAGAAAAATACGGCGAAATACTGAGGGGGGTAGATAAAACCAAGACCTATCTTTTTGAAATTATCTATCCCTCAAACCGCATTGTGGTGAACTATGGCCATATAGAAGATTTGGTTTTGCTCGCCATTATTGACAACGCTACGGGTGCAGATATGCCTTTGCAGGATATTGGTTTTCCAATGGTGAAACAATATCACGGCATTAAGGATATACATACCTTGAAAAATCTATCGGAAGACAACCGCGAAGGTTTTGTCATAAAATATAAAAATGGCTTGCGCGTGAAGGTCAAATTTGAAGAATATATGCGCATACACCGCATCGTGACGCAGGTATCGAATGTCAATATTTGGGAATATCTTTCCAGTAATATGCCTTTCGATGAGATATTAGACCGCGTGCCAGATGAGTTTTACGATTGGGTGAAAAAAGTAAGTGTTGATTTGAAAAATAAGTATCATATGATTGAAAATCAATGTCATACAGATTTTAAAACTTTTGATACCCGCAATGAAGCGGCTCTCTATTTTCAATCTTGCGCCTACCCCTCCGTATTATTCAAGATGTTGGACGGCAAGCCATATAACGATGTGATATGGAAAATGCTGAAACCTAAATTTCAAAAACCTTTTAAAAATGAAGGATAGGTTACACAGAGATTAAGGAGAGAAGACACAGAGTTTCACAGAGAAAAATTTTAAA
>JAYVKQ010000363.1:0-7454 GCA_043768285.1 Saprospiraceae bacterium
AGTCATCGAATTTGGACTTAACTTGCCCGATGCTATGAAAATACAGGGCAACTCGACCAAGCATTTGCTGCGCAAAATTCTGTATCAATACGTACCTAAAGCATTGATAGAACGCCCAAAACAGGGCTTTTCGGTTCCCATTGAACAGTGGCTGAGTACCTATTTGAAAGAAGATTTAATCGCTTTAACGCAAGATAAGGCTTTTTTTGACCATTTAGAACTAAACCAAACCCAAATTAAGGCATTGATAAGCCATTTTTTAGATAAAACAAAATACGTAAATCCTAACGGTGTTTGGTTTGTGTTTGTGCTTTACAAATGGTATGTGAGATGGCAATAGCCGTCGTAAAACGAAGCCACAATTTTAATAACACCCGTAACAACAATTAATGATAAACGCGCTGAAATCAAAACACCCAATTTTCAACATTTTACTGACGAACAAAGCTGTTTTATCCATCGCTTTTAATGCGTTGGGGAAAGGTGTTTATTTTTTATTTATCTTATTAGTAGGAAGGCTTATAACGGCGGATTCTAAAACAGATGTTTATTTTTTCACGGTTGAATTTATAAAAGTTGTTGTCGGATACAGTTTGCTGATTAATTCGGATGTACTCATTCCACAAATAATTAAACTAAAAGAGACGAGTCCAGAAAAATTAGAACGGCTAATGGGTTTTTTTTATGCCCTTTATGTCGTATTAGGTATTGCATCAACGGTTTTAATATTACTATTTCCGCAATTTTTTTTAGGCATTTTTTCAAAATTTACAGAAGCCATTATCAGTAAGGACTATTCAATATTTTCCTTTCTTATGCCCATTCTTTTTTTTAATATCCTGAGTGGTTTGCAGTCTTCTATACTGATAGCCTACAATTATTTTGTCACGCCTTCTTTAGTCATTTTTTTAGGCAATTGCCTTAGCCTTACAATTCTCTTTTTTTTATACCAACAATTGGGCATTAATGCTGCGATACTGGGCATCATTGTAGGGGGGATTTCCATCAATATTATTTTAGCCTATTATTTGAAAGTAAAATGCCACATTCGGTACACCCTAAATTTTAAAATAGATTTTTCAATATTTAAGAGCATCAATTACGTCACTCTCGTCTATGTGACGGCTTCTATTTGCAACTTTGTTCTGATTTATTTATTGACTGCCTCCGAAGAAACCACTACCACGGCATATAATTATGCCTCGCTCATTTCTTTTATTCCGCATCAGTTTATTGGTGTGCAATTGATAACCATAATGGCGAACAAGTTTGCGGAACTGTATAACACACAGCAATTTGACCTTTTGAAAGCTTATATCAAGAGGACGCTTATTGGATTAACCATTTTGATATTACCTTTTTGTATTGTTTACGTTTTTTTCTCTCCAACTATCGTGAACATCATATCGGGCGGCGATTTGAATTCGGAGAATTATAGGCATAAGTTTAGTTTATTGTTAAGGTATTTTGCCTTTCCCGCTTTCTTCAACAGTATTTTTCTCTGTGGGCTGAGGCTTTATACAACCACACTTAGAATAAGAACACCTTCCATCGTACAATCTATCATCAATCTCACATTGGTTGTTTCCAATTATATCGGATTTAGATATTTTAATATTGAGGGATTGGGTGTATCCGTTCTCTTGGTCTATGGTTTAATGTTTCTTTCGGGTATATATTTGATTGTTAATTTCTTTAAAATCATTGACAAACAACAGTCAGATATGGATCAAGAAAATACATTGGGTACACTGTCATTAGAAAATGCAGTATAATTATACTCTGGCACTTTAAAATTCCAAAAGCAGCCACCCGTGCTGCCAAGCATAAAAAAAAATATAAACCTATGGGACACAAAATAACCACAATAAACCGCCAATAGTGGTGTTACAATGCAATATATAATTGTTGTTGATGATATGGGAGAAGGGGGTGCCGAGCGCGCTGCCCACAATTTGAGTAACTACTTGATTTCAGAAGGCAATCGAGTAACTTTTGTATTTTTGAAAAACTATATCATTTATCCTATCCACAAAGACGTAGAGGTACTGTATTTGAATGAAGATTTCTCAACCGATAGGCGATTGCGCACCTTATTTTTTTATGTTCCTTTAAAAAAGATAATCAAAAAATACGATGCAGCATCAACCTGCGTGATAGCGTTTAACAATGTATCTTCTTTTTTGGTGGGGCATTTCAAAAAAAATAATCCAGCATATACCTGCATTGTCTCTATCCAATGTTCTTTTACATATTTCACGACATCATGGTTAAAACGCCGCATTATCAGACCCTTGATGTTGTATGCGTATAGCCAGTATGACCACATTTTAGTCGTTTCTGCCAATATAAAAAATGAAACAACCCAATTTAGTTTTAAAGATAAAGTGAATGTCGTTGTCAATCCTGTTGATATAAAAACAATACAACAAAAAAGCCAAGAATTAGTAGCACTGAAAGATAACGCCCATTTTAAATTCATCAACGTTGGTCGCTTTCATCCGCAAAAAAACCAAGCTATACTCATCAAAGCTTTTGCTTTATTGAACAGACGCGATATAAGTTTATATATGGTCGGACAAGGGCAATTGGAAATGGAGCTTTTGAACTTGTGTAAAGCATTGGGCATCGAAAAACAGGTTCATTTTGTCGGATTGCAACTAAATCCATTTCAATATCTTGAGCAAGCGGATTGCTTTTTAATGTCTTCTGATTTTGAAGGTTTCCCGAATGTGCTTGTTGAAGCGATGGCTTGCGGGCTACCTGTTATCTCAACCGATTGCCCAACTGGTCCCCGCGAAATTTTGTCGCCCAAAACGCTTACAACAAATAGTGCCTTAAAAGAAGGCGCAGTAGAATATGCAGAGTACGGTATTTTAGTGCCAACAAATGATGCTGTAGCTTTATCAAAAGCCATGTTTGAAGTGTTAAATCACGCGGGTATTAAAGAAAAATATGCGGATAAAGCTTTTGTAAGAGCACAAGACTTCGATGTACATAGAGTATTTAAAAATATAGAACAATTGGTTCAAACCACCCACGCCGAAAGACAATCATAAGTAAAAGCACGGTATAAATCAGCGAATAATATGACTATTGATAAGTATTTTTTTAAAAAAGCCTACATCGCTTTAATGCGGGTTGTTAAAATTAAACAAGATTTTAGAATCATGTCGGGTCCTCTTAAAAATTTTTTGTGGGATATTGATACCGACTATCGGTACGTATTGGGCAATTATGAGGATAAAACGGTTGACCTACTGAAACAGCATATTCAAAAAGGGAAAGCTTTTTATGATTTGGGTGCGAACAGTGGCTTCTTTTCATTAGTCGCCAACGAGTTGGGTATGCGGGTTTACGCATTTGAACCCATCCCGCAGAATGTTCAGTTATTTACAAAACACTTGACCCTCAACAATAAAGAAAAAGAGATAACTTTATTTCCGTATGCGGTATGTGATAAATCAAGGACGCTCCAATTTACCAACGATGCAAACCTTGCAGCCAACACTTATACTGCCAGCAACTACACGAAAACGTCGAATTTTATTGACGTTAAAGGCATTTCATTAGACGAATTTCTGGATGACAATCAAACCCTTTTGAAGCCCAGTTTGATGAAAATTGATGTAGAAGGCGCGGAGTTAGATGTCTTAATAGGTGCAAAAGATACACTCATTAAGTATAGCCCAACTATTTTGCTTTCTACGCACGATATTCATATTCCGAACATTAGCAACCAATGTATTGATTTTTTACAGCAAATCGGCTATACCGTGCAACCAGACGGGGAAAGACAAACCGAAGGGTGGAAAGACTATATTGCGTTTAAAAATTAATACAAGGGCATAGTGACTCTATACAAGTGCGGCGTTTTGTCGAGTAGCTCTACTTATCGCCAACAAAGCAAAAGTAAAAAACGGCAATGCCGAAATGCGGCACCGCACCAATCCCCCAAAATTGATAGTCGTGAACCCAACTATGCCTAATATGGATAAGGAAAATAACAGGCAAAAGGCTATTTCGGGGCGGCACAAAACCCGCAGTGTTACTCTAATTTTGCGCTGTATGATGTGCCAAACGCATACAATACTGAGTAACAATAGCCCTAAATTTTCTAATCCGATATATAAGTAACGGTAGTTTTGAACATCCAATAAAGAGGGTCTGTACAGCGCGGTTATAATACACAATGGTATCGTTTTGATAATGCCAACTAACGAATGTTCGACAACCCCTAAATCATAACGCTGCGCATTTGTCACCTTAGACATATAAGCATTACCTTCTTGATATTGAAATAAAGATACCATAATGTGATTAAAGTTGTACTTCGTTGAATTATGCGATATTAAATAGACTGTCGTGAAACCTATCACACCCAAAACAACGATAAACCCCATGCTTTTATACCCTTTTTCTAACCTTTTGTAGTCATAAAGTATAACCCAAACAAGCAGCGCGGGTATCAAAACCATCGCGGTAAAGGTTCTGACAATAGCAAGGAAAGCAAAGCCCATAATCAAAGCCAAAAAGAGGGATATATTAAATTGTTTTTTAATGAAAATTGCATAAAAAGCATAGATAAAAAAGCCTAAACTGGCTACCAAAATGGTTTCTTTTTGTAAGCCACCGCCACCCCAAAAACTGACTGAGGGAATAAAAAGCATACACAGAGCAACTTCTTTTTCGAGTTGCGGATACACATCTTTAAATACCAAAAACAATTTCCAACCACCCAAAAAAGAGACATAAGCGGTCAGTAAACTTATGCATACGTAAGATTGAAATGTGAGGAGGCTGAGTATGCCACCAATTTTGCACATCAAGGCATTGGTTTCATATAAAAAAGGAAGACTACTGGCATTTAACCCTAAAAGAGACCATTGCTTGGGGGTGAATTGACTGGCAGGCGAAAAAATAATATCCAATACTTCCAGAGGTTCGTGCCAAAATAAGGCATTGATTGTCAATCCAGTCTCAAAATACATAAACGCATCGCCCCCTTTGTACACATATTGATGATACAAAATAGAGGCTACGCAGCCAAGTATCTTTATGCCCAAAGCCGGCAGAATATACTTTTTGATGGGCGTATCAGCGTAATATGTATTTGCCCAATATTTGGTAATCCATACCAGTATTACCAAATAAACAGGGGCTAATAGCCAATCTTTAAGGGTCAGTAATTCGATAGACATTCTATATTTTATTGTTTTAAAAAACTGTTATAAAGGCGAATCTTGGGTTAAAAAGCCGACAAAAGTAAACTTAAACAGCGTCTAAAAAAAAGTACACGTAAGTTTTTGATTTATATATATCAAAACCCGAAACACTGCCAAAGCACAATTAGATAATATGACCGAATACCACATAAAGCCCCAAAGCCATTTTTCTTTCGGCAGTAAAGAATTGTGGCAATACAGAGAGCTTTTCTATTTTTTTACGTGGCGTGATATAAAAGTGCGGTACAAACAAGCGACTTTGGGCATCTTGTGGGCAATACTACAACCCCTCAGTATGATGTTGATGTTTACGCTTGTTTTTGGTAAAGGCTTAGGTGTAGCCTCCGATGGATTGCCTTATTCGATTTTCGCTTTTTCTGGTTTGATGGTATGGACTTTCTTTTCCTCAAGTTTGCAAAATGCGGCATCGAGTATGGTCGCCAATCAAAACATAATCAGCAAGATATATTTTCCGCGATTAATTATACCGCTTTCGGCTACCTTAACCGCTTTGTTTGATTGGTGTTTTGCTTTCGTCGTATGGGTGGGTTTAGTGATCTATTTACAACTCCCTATCACGGCGTGGAAGCTCATCTACATACCCCTCAGTATTTTGCTCACGACATTGACCGCTTTTGGCTTAGGGACTTTATTGGCAGCGATGAACGTCAAATACCGCGATTTTCAATATGCATTGCCGTTTTTTATACAGTTTTTACTGTTTTTAAATCCTGTGGTTTATTCCACGAAGGTATTTTCGAAGTACCCAATCGTAGAAAAAATAATGCTACTGAACCCCATTGCTGGGGCAATCAATTTGATACGTTCCATCTTTACCGATGAACCCCTCAATGTATGGCTATTGATACAACAATTGGGGGTAGCCGTTTTACTACTATTTACGGGCATTTACGTTTTCAGAAAAATGGAAGCGTATTTTGCTGATTTGGCTTAAAAGATGACCCATGAAACCCATAATTGAAGTTCAAAATCTATCCAAAAAATACCAAATAAATGCCCAACAGCAGGGTTATTTGAGCTTTCGAGATACATTGAGCAATGCTTTTTCATTTAGTAAAAACAAGGAAAAAGAAGATTTCTGGGCATTACAAGATATTAATTTTACGGTAGAAGCAGGAGAGAGCGTTGGGATAATTGGCAGAAACGGCGCAGGTAAATCCACGCTGTTAAAAATACTCAGTCGCATTACACCGCCCACAAAAGGGCAGATAATACTGAGGGGTAGGGTAGCAAGCTTATTGGAAGTGGGTACAGGCTTTCATCCCGAACTAACGGGGCGCGAAAATGTGTATTTCAATGGGTCAATACTCGGGCTTCGAAAGTCAGAAATAGATAAAAAATTTGATGAAATTGTTGATTTTAGCGGGGTTGAGCAGTTCATTGATACGCCTTTAAAACAGTATTCGAGTGGCATGAAATTGCGGTTAGCATTTTCAGTAGCAGCACACCTTGAACCCGAAATTTTGATTATTGATGAGGTGCTGGCGGTGGGAGATGCCGAGTTTCAGAAAAAATGCTTAGGCAAAATGGACGATGTGGCTAAGAGTGGGCGGACGGTTTTGTTTGTTAGTCATAATATGGGGGCAGTACAAAGTTTATGTTCAAACGGTATCTTCATAGAGAGTGGTCAAATGATTTATCAAGGAGAGATAAAAAAAACGATGCAACAGTACTTGAAAAATAATGAAAGATATAAGTATTCAGAATGGAAAAATAATGAGCCTCCAATATTGAATAATGATTACTTTACACCATTATATTTTGCAATCGTTGATAATAAATTGAACCCATTAAATCAAGCAATTGATAACCAAACCCAAGTAGGAGTATTAATTGAATCAAAGATAGATACAATACACCCTTTATTGTCTTTTGGGTTTGGAATATATACAAACATGAATGAGCCAGTATTTAGGTCATATCAGACTGACCATGTACCAAATATTGAGTTAAGTATTAAAAAAGGCAGAAATAGATGGATTGCATGGCTACCATTAGGGCTTTTAAATGAAGGTGATTACAATATTGAACTTGTAGGATGCATCCATAATCAATTCTGGATATTTGAACCAAGAAAGAGTAAAATTGAGATAAGTTTTAGAATAAAACACAATATAACAAAATCTCCCTATTGGTCTTCTTCACGTCCAGGAATGCTTGCGCCAAGTATAAAATTTAACTCTATAAACTAATAAATTTTGGAAAAAC